>JBAXOA010000111.1:0-13943 GCA_037133495.1 Mariniphaga sp.
TTTTCCAAACATATAGCCATTGTACCAGTCTTTAACTTCCTGTGAATGCTCCACTGGGAAGATCCGGAACCTCAGCATCGTCATCAATCTCATTTATATGGATTATATCCCGGAACACATATTTCTCCATTGTTAACTCCTGAATTGGCAAATGCTTGTCGAAAGACCCTTGAAATTAAAGGAGACGAGACTACCGGTTGGTCTAAAGGATGGAGAATTAACTTATGGGCGAGATTATTGGATGGAAATCATGCCTATAAATTATTGCGAAATCTAATGTCTATCGTGGGCACTACGGAGACCGATTACGGTAAAGGAGGAGGTGTTTATTCGAACCTTTTCGATGCACACCCGCCATTTCAGATCGATGGCAATTTTGGAGCAACAGCAGGAATTGCAGAGATGCTCATTCAGTCGCAGGCAGGTGAAATTTTTCTGCTCCCTGCGCTGCCTGATGCCTGGTCTTCAGGATCGGTAAAAGGGTTTCGAGCAAGAGGTGGTTTTATAGTTGATATTATCTGGCGAGACAAAAAAGTAACCAGTTACCGGATTGCCTCAAAAAATGGAGGAGATGCAATTATTAGAGTAAATGGTGAAGTTAAGGTTGTAAAGTCAGAAAAGATTTAAGTAATTTTTTGATATAAAAAAAGAGGATATCTCAATTTTACTTATGAGACACCCTCTTATTTTTAACTTTTTAAGCTTGAGAACGTATATTTTATGTTTGGATTATCTAAGTGAAATTGACACAAAAATACTTCAAACTGCAACTGCAAGGATCATCAAGCAGCAAAACTGCGTTCAACCGGCTTAATAACTAGACCTGCGGCTTCCGCCTCTGTCGCTTCCGCTAGGGCTGCTTCCGCCACGATTGAAACCGCCACGGTCACCACCACGGTCACCACCACGATCACCACCGCCACTTCCGCCACCACGATTGTAGCCACCGCCACCACCGCCAGCACCGCCACGGTTGAAACCGCCGCCACCACCTGCACCGCCACGGTTGAACCCGCCGCCGCTGCCGCCTGGACGTCTTGTACCATCTTTTGGTTTTTCAATTGACTCGTTCACAACGATTGTGCGACCATCAACTTCTGCACCATTAAGTTCCTCAATAGCCTTTTTGGCTTCTTCGTCATTCGGCATTTCAATAAAACCGAATCCTTTGCTCCTTCCGGAAAATTTGTCTGTAATGATTCTTGCTGAAGCTACTTCGCCGTACTCTTCAAAAAATCCTTTTAATTCTGCCTCTTCTAAGCTAAATGGCAGACTTCCTACGAAAATGTTCATAATTTAAGTAACTAAATTTAAATGGTAAATAATCCGATGTAAAAATAGTCATTATTAATTGCAAAAAGCAATTATCAAATTTATTTTAAAATATTTTTAAGTGTATGAATATTAATGGTATATGAGTAATATCAAGCCTGAAAATAGCTTATGTTAGCCTGATTATCGGCTCATTTTGCCGTTAATTCAGTAAATTGAAAGTCAGTTTAATGCATCTTTTGAGGCTTGCTTCATGAATTTTTATCAAATATAAATCTGGTTGAATTTTCGTCTTGTGGCAAAAGTTTTTTTCATGTAAGTTTGTAACCTAAAATTGAATAAAGAATGTTTGAAAATCTTACGGATAAGCTCGAGAAATCGTTCAAACTGCTTAAAGGGCAGGGGAAGATTACCGAAATTAATGTTGCAGAAACGTTAAAAGAAGTTCGCAGGGCTTTGCTTGATGCGGATGTCAATTATAAAATTGCCAAGGATTTCACTTCTAAAGTGAAGGAAAAGGCTTTGGGACTCGAAGTCCTTAAAGCACTTAATCCCGGTCAGGTGATGGTGAAAATTGTTCATGATGAGCTCATTGAGCTCATGGGTGGACAAACAGTTGATGTTAACCTGAAAGGATCACCGGCGATTATTTTAATGTCAGGACTTCAGGGATCCGGGAAAACAACCTTTTCCGGGAAATTGGCTAATCGCTTAAAAACCAAGTTAGGTAAGCGTCCGTTATTAGTAGCGTGCGACGTTTACAGGCCTGCAGCTATCGAACAGTTAAAGATTGTAGGTGCTGCGATTGATGTGGCAGTTTATACAGAAGAGGGGAGCAAAGATCCGGTTCGCATTGCAAAAGAGGCCGTTAAATTTGCCAAATTGCACGGAAATGATGTTGTAATCATCGATACCGCCGGACGCCTTGCGATCGACGAGCAGATGATGAAAGAGATTGAAGCCATCAAATCAGCTGTTAATCCGGGAGAGATTCTATTTGTGGTTGATGCCATGACCGGTCAGGATGCTGTAAATACCGCAAAAGAGTTCAATGACAGGTTGAATTTCGATGGAGTGGTGCTTACCAAACTTGATGGAGATACACGGGGTGGCGCTGCATTATCGATTCGTTCAGTGGTCACTAAACCAATTAAATTTGTTGGAACAGGTGAAAAGATGGATGCGATCGACGCTTTCTATCCAAACCGTATGGCCGACAGGATTCTGGGAATGGGTGATATCGTTTCACTTGTCGAACGTGCTCATGAACAATTTGATGAGGAAGAGGCCCGGAAATTGCAGAAAAGACTGGCTAAAGATCAATTCAACTTTGATGATTTTCTGAAACAGATTCAGCAAATCAAGAAGATGGGTAATTTGAAAGACCTTGCCAGCATGATTCCAGGTATGGGAAAAGCGATGAAAGATATCGATATTGACGATGATGCCTTTAAACATATTGAGGCAATTATTCATTCAATGACTTCAAAAGAGAGAGCCGATGCCAGTATCATTGACGGCTCCCGCAGAAAACGAATCTCAAACGGATCAGGAACCTCAATCCAGGAAGTTAACCGCCTGTTAAAGCAATTTGCCGATACAAGGAAAATGATGAAAATGGTTTCTCAGGGAAGTAATATGCGAAATGCACTCGCACAACCCAAAGGGCGTAATCGTTAGATTTCCAAGGATCGGATGAGAAATCTGAGTTGTCCAAACTATAATGCCTGACTTGTAATTGTTGCTAATTTTGAATTAAATAAAGGATAATGGTGCTTATCGACGGGAAAAAAACTTCCGAAATATTACAATCAGAAATTGCTGACGAAGTCATTAAAATTAAGAACAACGGGGGAAAAATACCTCACCTCGCTGCTGTTTTAGTCGGTCACGATGGTGGCAGCGAAACTTATGTTGCAGCAAAAGTTAAAGCCTGCGAACGGGTGGGTTTTAAATCATCACTGATCAGATTTGAAGAAAATATCTCAGAAGCGGAACTTCTGAATTGTATAGCACAGTTGAATGCCGATGGCGATCTTGACGGTTTTATCGTACAACTTCCTCTGCCGAAGCATATTTCGGAGGATAAAATTATCGAGGCCATCAATCCTCACAAGGATGTGGATGGATTTCATGCTGTAAACGTTGGCCGGATGGTGGCCGGAATGCCTGCTTTTATTTCCGCTACCCCTTTCGGAATTATGGAACTGATCAAGCGTTATAAAATCGAGACTTCAGGGAAAAATTGTGTGGTTATCGGACGCAGCAATATCGTTGGCAGACCGATAAGCATTTTGCTTTCCCAAAAGGGGATTGATTGCACGGTAACACTTTGTCATAGCAGAACAAAAAATCTTAAGGAAATTTGCGCCCAGGCTGATATTATTATTGCCGCATTGGGAATAGCTGAATTTCTAACCGGTGAAATGGTTAAGGAGGGCGCTGTTGTTATTGATGTCGGGATTACCCGCGTTAAATCAGACAAAACGAAATCGGGATGGAAATTATTGGGCGATGTTAAGTTTGATGAAGTTGCCCCTAAATGTTCATTTATTACTCCCGTTCCCGGTGGCGTGGGTCCGATGACAATTGCTTCATTGCTCTATAATACACTCTTGTCCTCCAAAAAAGCAATATACTCATAACTATCTGATTATCAGATAGTTATGAGTATATGTTTGTTCTTTCGCGATATCTGAAAAAGATCGCGGCAATGTGGTTTTCCTTAGGACAAACGAAGCATTTCTTCAGCCAATATGTCGTAAGTTGCTGAGCTGACAGGGACCAGTGGAAGTCGCAGTATATTTTCTATTACACCGGCTGAATGCAAAGCTGCTTTTACCCCGGCCGGATTACCTTCCGCAAAAAGAGCATCACCCATTCTTTGTATGCTCAGGTGAAGCTGAGCAGCGCTTTTGAAATTACCTTCCAGTGCGAAATGGGTAAGATCGGCAATTACTTTAGGGACAGCATTCGCAGCTACAGAAATAATTCCCTCGCCGCCAAGGGCAATCATTGGAACGATAAGACTGTCATCTCCCGAGAGAACGCTGAAGCCTGCAGGTTTATCCCGCAATATTTTCGTTATTTCATTTAAATTTCCGGAGGCTTCTTTCGTGGCAACAATATTATCCGAAGCATGTGCAAGCCGTAGCGTAGTTTCCGCACTCATGCTTACTCCTGTTCGTCCCGGAACATTATAGAGGATAACCGGCAATGGGCTAACGTTTGCAATTGCCATATAGTGCTGATAAATACCTTCTTGTGTTGGTTTGCTGTAATAGGGAACAACAGAAAGCACTCCATCGGCCTTTGATAAATCCATACTCCGGATATTGTCGATCACCGATTGAGTATTGTTACTTCCAATTCCGACCACAACAGGGATTCTGCCATTCACCTGATTACAGACAAAGTCAATAATTTGTTGCTTTTCAATTGTATTTAAAGTGGCTGTTTCAGCCGTGGTACCTAAAATAACCAGATAATCCATCTGATTATTCAGCTGGTTATCTACAATCTTTCCCAATCCTTCAAAATCGATGGTAAGATCAATATTAAACGGGGTAATTAATGCGACCCCGGCTCCGCGAAAATTTCGTTCCATAATATGTATTCAACTCTTTTCATGAATATTTTCAAGATAATAGATGATCTGTTCCATTAAAAACCGGCATTCAGGCTTTTCAGATACATCGATATTCAAATCACAATAATTAGGTTCTGAACCTTGCCACCCAACTTTAAAAACAGCCTCAGAATGAACCAGAATATATTGTAACGCAATTGTTTTGGAAATTGACAAATCTATCAGAATATCAAATGGTTCCTGAATAAATTGCTTTCCGGAACTTGTTTTTGGACGACCAAACCAATTTACATTCTGCTTGTGCAAAAATCCGGAATGGGAGATTGTTGTCAAAGTTTCCATTTCGCGGTTCGTTTCGATGTGAGCAATTCCTTCTGATTTTATTCCTTTGCTTTGTAATATTTTCCTAAGTAATTCGTAAGCATCAACACTGCCTTCGTCAACCGGATTCCAAAGTATTCCAATATGTTTGGAATTATTCAGCGTTTTAATTCTTGAGTTTCGAAGACGTCTCCGGTACGAGTTAAATAATCGCTTTTTTGCGTAAAATCTTACAATTTTCTTAAACATGACGTGTCAAAATTACAAAATCGTTTAACAGCTCTATAAAATTTCAAAAATAGTTACAGTTTGATTACTTTCAATTTGTAAGCTGAATCAGTTCAGCTTCTGAAATAATGGGGATTTTCAGCTTTATGGCCTTTTCGAGTTTTGAGGGTCCAGTATTCTCTCCTGCAACGAGATAGCTTGTTTTGGCCGAGATGGAAGTAACATTTTTTCCTCCGTTTAATTCAATGAATGCTTTCAAATCATCACGTGAAAAATTTTCAAAAGTTCCTGAAATAATAATTGATAATCCTTTTAATTTTTCCGTTTGACCTTCTTTTTGTTCTGATATAATTTCAAACCGGAGTCCGTGATTCTTCAGCCGCTCTGTTAATTGTCTGTTTTGATCGTTTGAGAACCAGCTGACAATACTTTCTGCAATTTTGTTGCCGATTTCATCTACCATCGTAAGTTCTTCAACTGAGGCATTTGCTATATTATCAATGGATTTTAAACTCCTGGCAAGTTTTTTCGCCACAGTTTCGCCAACATAGCGAATTCCTAAAGCGAACAATACTCTTTCAAAAGGGACATTTTTTGATAATTCGAGGCTCTCTAGAATCCTTGCGGCTGACTTTTCTCCTAAACGATCCAGATTGATCAGATCAGTCTGCTTTAATTCGTAAAGTTCAGCCACATTTCTGACAAGGTTTTTGTCGAATAATAATTCGATTGTCTCTGATCCCAGACCATCGATATTCATCGATTTGCGCCCGATAAAATGCTCCAGTTTACCTTTTAGCTGAGGAGGACAGCCTGTTTCATTCAGACAATAAAATGCTGATTCGCCTTCCTGTCTGATTAGTAGTGAATTACATTCTGGGCAACTTTCCGGAAAGCAAACCGCTTCACTCATCGGATGTCGGGATGACAGTTCAACGCTTACAATTTTAGGAATTATTTCACCCCCTTTTTCAACAAATACTTCATCTCCAATATGTAAGTCCAGATTTTTAATTACATCGGCATTGTGTAAAGTGGCTCTTTTGACCACGGTTCCTGCAAGTAAAATTGGCTCAAGATTTGCTACCGGAGTAACAGCGCCCGTTCTTCCAACCTGATAACTTACCGAATTCAGGGTTGTGCTAACCCGTTCAGCCTTGAATTTATAAGCGATAGCCCATCGCGGCGATTTGGCAGTAAATCCCAGTTCCTGTTGTACTCTGCCGGAATTTATTTTGATCACAATGCCATCTGTCGCTACCGGCAAATCTTTTCTTTTTACATTCCATTCCTGTAAAAAATCAAAGATTTCTTGCAGATTTTGACATTTTCGTGTATGCTCCGAGATTTTAAATCCCCACGAAGCGGCATGTTTAAGCATTTCAAGATGCCCATCCTCAGGCAGCTTATTTCCTAAAATATGATAGAAATAGGCATCCAGTTTTCTTGAGGCCACAACGGATGAATTTTGTGATTTTAAGGTTCCTGATGCGGCATTTCTTGGATTTGCAAATGGTTGCTCTCCGATTTCTTCCCGTTCACGGTTCAGCATTTCAAAGACGGAAAAAGGAAGTAATATCTCTCCGCGAATCTCAAATTCAGCAGGATAATCGCCTCTTAATCTCAATGGAATGCTTTTGATTGTCTTAACATTCGCAGTGACATCATCCCCTTTTTCTCCGTCACCCCGGGTTACAGCCCTCACCAGAACCCCATTTTCATAGGTCAGGCTTATCGATGTTCCGTCAAATTTCAACTCGCATACATATTCAATGTTTTCATCGGTTAATTTATGAACCCGTTGGTCAAACTCAAAAATCTCCTCTTCGGTATAAGTATTTGATAACGAGAGCATTTGATATTTGTGGGCAACTTGCTTAAACTCCTGGCTAATATCGCTGCCAACACGCTGCGAAGGAGAATAGGTGTCGTAAAACTCAGGAAATGCCGCTTCAAGTGCCAAAAGCTCATTCATCATCTGATCGAAAGTGAAGTCGTCAATCTCAGGATTATTGAGCACATAGTAGTTATAATTGTGCTTTTCAAGTTCTTCCCGAAGATGTTTTATCCGGCCGGCTGCCTCACTATGATTCATAAACAGATTAATTTGTGAAGGAATAAAAATAGTATAATATTATTATCTTTGAGCTGTATTTCGGTTTTATGCTTTCCAATTCGTGACGAGCATAATTAAAAGGGAATCCGGTGTAATACCGGAGCTGTACCCGCAGCTGTAAGCCTTAATTAAAGCTTTTTGAACCACACGCCACTGTTCCGTTAATCCAGGAATGGGAAGGCCTCAGAAAGAAGGTGAGCCAGAAGACCTGCCGCAATTCACTACATTTTTTTGCTTTCGGGTGAAATAGCAAAAATGAACTGCAATTCATTGTTATTCATTTTATCTATTGTACAGAAAGCCGGCAAATAAACAAAGATAATTCCGTTATGGAAAAAGTTTGTCCGCGCTGTTACAAGTCGTTTTTATGTCGAAACGATCAGATCTTGGAGTGTTGGTGTATTAATGAGCCAATCAACTCCGATTTAAGGAAATTCCTTGCGGATAATTTCACAGATTGTTTATGTGCCTTATGTATCCTGGATTTACGTAAACGCTTTAAAAATTTTCAGTAATAATTATTCAAAAAAATGAAAAACATCAAAAATCTGTTGATTGCAACTGTTTTAATCCTGACTGTTTTTTCGGCATGTGTAAAGGAAAAAGGAGATATCATAGAAACTAAAACAGTTGATCTCGAAAATATCACATTTAGTAATGCCTCCTATTGGAATGGTTCAGACGGGACAGGGAAATTTATTTCCAATGGCGTCACTTTTCAAAACAATTACAATACGTCCTACAGCTCATGGGATGGTTTTGTCTGTTCGCAGAAGTGTGACATTACGACATCGGACTATACCAATCAGTACAGTGTTTTTGATGCATCAAACGGATCCAATAAATTTGCACTTTACTATCCTCCATTTGGAAATGACGTTTTTGCTTCGTTTTCTCCCGGCGCCGAATATACAGTCAGAAGCATGAGGGTATGTAATTCCACCTATACAGCTCTGACAATAAAATACGGAGATCCCAATTTTGCCAAGAAATTTGGCGGCACTTCAGGGAATGACAAAGACTGGTTTAAAATGTCGATTATCGGTTACAATGCGGCCGGTGATTCAGTTAAATCAGTTAATTTTATGCTTGCAGACTACACTTTTGATGACAATTCCAAAGATTACATCATTAACAAATGGACTAAGGTCGATTTATCAGCACTGGGAAAAATTAATAAAATGACTTTCCGGTTTAAATCAACTGATAATGGTGCCTGGGGGATAAATACTCCTTCATATGCCTGTATTGATAATATTAGCTATGAGGTAGTTATTCCAAGATGAGTCAAGGAATAGAAAATTGTGATAGCTGAATTTAAAATCCTGATCATTAAATTTAGAATAAATCAGAACAATTTGTAACTTATTTCGTTAATTAGAATTGTATATTACAGAATAACGTGTTTTCTTTGTGTCCTTATATTTTGATTAAATAACAGATTATGACAATTGCAAAAGATAAAATGGTTTCCGTCACTTACGAGTTAAAGTTAGACGGTAAAGAAGGTGAAATTTTTGAAAAAGCAGGGAAAGATAGTCCGCTTACTTTCCTCTATGGTTCAGGAATGATGTTACCTGCATTCGAAAATGGGCTTGCCAATAAAAAAGCCAATGAGACTTTCGAAATTTCTATTCCTGCTGTTGATGCTTATGGAGAGGTTAATGAAGAAGCCATTGTTGATCTTCCAAAGAATATTTTCATGGTTGACGGCAAGATCGACGAGGCAATGATTGCTCCGGGAAACAGTGTTCCGATGATGTCCACAAGCGGTCAGAGAATGGAAGGTCTGGTTGTTTCTGTTACTGAAGATACTGTTCAGATGGACTTTAATCATCCTTTGGCGGGTGAAGATCTCTTTTTTACAGGCGAAATTCTTGACGTTCGTGAGGCAACAACTGAGGAATTAAATGCTGCTTACAGTTCGGGATGTGGTTCCGGATGTGGTTGTGGCAGTGGCGAAGGTGGTGGTTGCGGCAGCGGTGGCTGTGGTGATGATAGTTCAGACAGTTGCGAAAGCGGAGGTTGTGGCGACGAAAAAGGCGGAGGTTGTGGCTGCCATTAAAATTTAATCTGATCTTTCAGATTCTGATAAAATAGCTTACTTTTATGAACCCGTAGTGCAAACTTCGGGTTTATTAATTTTTGAAAATGAATACAACAGGAAGGATTTTCAGGCTTACTTCATTTGGTGAATCGCATGGCGGTGCGATCGGCGGCGTTATTGATGGCTGTCCCGCCGGATTAATGATCGATCCTGATTTCATTCAAAGTGAACTCGATCGCCGTAAACCTGGCCAGTCGCATATTACAACCCAACGGATTGAAGGTGATAAAGTTGAATTCCTTTCCGGCATTTTTCAGGGACAAACAATGGGAACGCCAATCGGTTTCATTATTAGAAACCAGGATCAGCATTCCGATGATTATAACAATCTGAAAGATGTATACCGTCCTTCACACGCCGATTATACCTATGATCAGAAATATGGTGTTCGGGATCACCGCGGCGGCGGTCGCTCTTCCGCACGCGAAACGATTGCAAGAGTTGTCGCCGGCGCAGTTGCCAAACAGCTCCTGGCGGGATTGGGAATCAAAATTAATGCCTATGTTTCTCAGGTAGGCGATATTTGCCTCGAAAAACCTTACCAAAATCTTGATTTGTCTCTTACTGAATCAACGATAGTAAGATGTCCTGATCCGGAAACGGCATTACGGATGATCGCCCGCATTGAAGAGGCAGGAAGAGACCACGACACGGTAGGTGGAGTGGTAAGTGGGGTAATCACAGGAGTTCCTTCAGGTTGGGGCGAACCGGTATTTAATAAATTACATGCAGATTTAGGTCATGCGATGCTTGGCATTAATGCCGTTAAAGGCTTTGAATATGGCTCCGGATTTTCCGGAACTGAACTTTCGGGTTCACAGCACAACGATATTTTTATTAAGAACGGTGACAGGATTTCAACATTAACGAATCATTCAGGCGGAATTCAGGGTGGAATTTCCAATGGCCAGGATATTTACTGGCGTGTCGCGTTCAAGCCAATCGCTACTTTATTAAAAGAACAAAAAACGATCGGTAAGGATGAGAACGAGACCACCATTAATCCCAAGGGGCGCCACGACCCATGTGTTTTGCCAAGGGCTGTACCCATCGTAGAAGCAATGGCTGCAATTGTTCTTGCAGATCATTTTTTATTGAACCGATTATCAAAACTCTGAATAAAATATATCACTATGGAAACCAAAGAAATTGTATTCAAAGCAATTGAAAATGCCGGAAAACCGGTAAAAGGAGGCGAAATAGCCGATGCCACAGGAATCGATAAAAAAGAAATCGACAAAGCAATTAAAAAGCTGGTCACTGAGGGCAAGATAAATTCACCGGTCAGGTGCTTTTATGCCCCGACAAAATAGATCGTATAATTTCAAATAATTGTTGATTGAAGGTCTCCAATTTATTCCGTAAAAAATCTGTTTCACACATCCTTGCCGAGGCTGATCTCATATCAGAAAGCGGTAACAGGATGAGGCGCAACCTGAGCGTTGTTGATCTTACGGCATTCGGAGTAGCTGCAATTGTTGGTGCAGGTATCTTCAGCACGATCGGGAATGCTGCTGCCAGCGGAGGACCTGCGGTATCATTATTATTTGTTTTTACTGCTTTTGCATGTGGTCTCTCGGCTATGTGCTATGCTGAGTTTGCCTCTTCAATTCCTATTAGCGGCAGTGCGTACACTTATGCTTATGCCAGCTTTGGCGAATTAGTCGCATGGATTATTGGCTGGGATTTAATCATGGAATATGCTATTGGAAATATCGCGGTAGCTATTTCGTGGTCGGGCTATTTCACAGGGCTACTCAGTGGATTGGGAATTCATATTCCGGAATATCTGACTACAGATTATCTTACTGCGCTAAGAGGTTATGATTCAGTGATTCATGAATTGAATAATGGAAAACTGCTAAATAGTCTGAGTTTTTCTCTGCAAGATGCCTACAATGCCTGGCTGTCGGCTCCAATGATTGGTCATCTGCGTATCATTGCGGATATTCCGGCCCTGGGTATTGTTGCACTGATTACCTGGATATGCTATATTGGAATCCGGGAATCTAAAGTAGCCAACAATATAATGGTCTTGCTTAAAATCGGAATTCTCCTTCTGGTAATCGGAGTTGGCGCCTTTTATGTAAATCCCGAAAACTGGCACCCTTTCGCTCCGGAAGGAATTACCGGCGTTTTGAAAGGAGTATCAGGAGTGTTCTTTGCCTATATCGGGTTTGATGCTATTTCCACAACAGCCGAAGAATGTAACAATCCAAGACGGGATATCCCAATCTCAATGTTTCTGGCGCTAATCATTACAACGATTCTTTATGTTGCAGTCAGTCTGGTCCTTACCGGAATGGTTTCATCCCGCGAATTGGGTGTAGCCGATCCGCTGGCATTCGTTTTTGAGCGAATCCACCTTCACCAGCTTTCAGGTGTTATTGCGCTGAGTGCCGTTATCGCTATGGCTAGTGTTATGCTGGTTTTTCAACTTGGCCAGCCTCGTATCTGGATGAGCATGAGCCGGGATGGTTTGCTTCCAAAGGTTTTTGGACGGATTCATCCCAAATATCGCACTCCTTCATTTTCAACAATAGTTACAGGAATTCTCGTAGCTGTTCCGGCACTCTTTATGAACCTGACTGAAGTAACTGATCTCACAAGCATAGGAACACTTTTCGCGTTCATCCTCGTCTCCGGCGGAATTCTCATCTTAAATCCATTCGGGCACAGAAACGAAAATGACAATGGTTTTAAAGTACCTTACCTCAATTCCAGGTACTATTTAATGCCAATCTGGTTAGTTATTTTGTTGATTTTTATGGGTGTCAACAGTGGAAATTCTGCCGATAATACAATAATTACCATTGATTTAATGAATTTTATAAGATCAGACCGGATGATTCCGTATCTGTTCTTTATAATAATCGCAATAATAGTTTCAGTTTATGCAGTTCGTCTAAAATGGTCTTTAATTCCGGTACTCGGACTTTTGACTAATTTATACCTTATGAGTGAGTTAGGAATTACAAACTGGATGCGATTTGGCATATGGCTTGCAATTGGCCTTGTTCTATATTTTACTTACGGGTCACGGAAAAGCAGATTAAATCATCCTGTTGGTCAGGATTAGTTTGTGTCTTCAAAAATCGTAATTTTGCTTTAAGCATTAAAGATCAGTTTAAGCCATTACAAGATTACTCAAATAATATAAAGTATGTATAGTCGTTTTCTTCAGTTATTACTTATTTCAATTCTGCTAATTATTGCGCAATATTCTGAAGGACAATCTATTCGCGGACGTGGCGCAGCGGTAAAATATACGCATTTTCAGATTCCGGGCAGGGTGAGACTTGAGAAAGGTGATCCGTCTGGAGCTGTCGTAAACCTCATTAATCTCGACTCGAAACAAATAGAAAAAAGCATAACTGTCCCATCTTCAGGCAAATTCGACCTCGAGCTAAGTTATTTTAAGGAGTACAAAATGTCGGTTTCAAAAGATGGTTTTTATGATAAAGATATAAATGTATCGACAGTAATTCCCCGGAATATCTGGGATCAGGATAGCATATTTCCACCTTATGCCATCGTTATTACCCTTTACAAGAAGGTTCCCGGCGTTCAATTAAGTTTTGAAGGTAAGACAATCGGAAAAGTATCCTATTCTCCGAATGGCACATTGGATAATTTTGATTCCAATATTTTTATTGATGATCAAACTATTCAGGATGAAATAGATAATGCGGTGAAAAATATCGGCGACAAAGATTTTAATCAAAAAGTTGCTCAGGCATTGGAATATGAGAAAAAAAATGAGCTTTCAACTGCATATACCCTTTATACCGAAGCATCTAAAATTAAACCGTCTGATAAATTTGTCAAGGAAAAGCTCAAGGAACTGGCTTCCGATTTGAAAAATCTGGTAAATCAGGCAAAGTTACAAGCTGAATTCAACAGGCTTATCGCTCAGGGTGATGTCTTTATTGCAGGAATAAATTATGCCGGAGCAATCCAAAGTTTCAAGAATGCCCTTAAAGTCATTCCAAATGATCCGATTGGGGTATCCAGACTTTCGGATGCTGAAAGGTTGCTCGCTCTGGCTGCTGAAAAGGCGAAACAGGATGCTGAAAAACTACTGGCTCTTGAACGTGAGAAGGCAAAGGCGGAGGCCGATAAACTGCTTGCTCTGGCTGCTGAGAAGGCGAAGCAGGATGCCGAAAAACAACTGGCTCTTGAACGTGAAAAGGCAAAGACGGAGGCTGATAAACTGCTTGCTCTGGCTGCTGAGAAGGCAAAGGCCGAGGCTGATAAACTGCTTGCTCTGGCTGCTGAGAAGGCGAAACAGGATGCCGAAAAACAACTGG
>JBAXOA010000112.1:0-13817 GCA_037133495.1 Mariniphaga sp.
GTATTCTGGATATGGGTCAGCGCTACGGAAAACAGTTAATCTGGATTGTTGCCGGAATTGTTCTTGCCATCATGGTTTTAACTATCGACAGCCGGTTCTATGCTGCTTTTGCCTACCATTTTTACCTTATAACAATACTGTTGCTCGTAGCTGTCCTTATCTTAGGAAAAGAAGTTAATGGAGCACGGGCATGGTTTGAATTTGGAGGTGTTGCCTTGCAGCCGGCAGAACTGGGAAAATTTGCAACAAACCTCGCCATAGCAAAATTTATCAGCCAGTTTGATTTTAAAATTCAAACCTGGAGATCTTATTTTACGCTGGGTGCGATCATCGGAATCCCTGCGGTGCTCATTATTATGCAGAACGACACAGGTTCAGCGTTGGTATTTGCAGTATTTGTCCTTGTATTTTTCAGGGAAGGATTAAATGGAATGGTGCTTTTCTGGGGATTTGCGGCTGCAGCTCTCTTTATCCTGGCTCTGCTGCTCGACCAGTTTAAACTGTTGCTGTTTCTCCTTACGATTTCAATAGTAGCTTATGGTGTAATCCGTCAAAGCCTTAAAGAAGGGATTATCGGACTACTGGCCATATCTGGTCTGTTCGGAATTATATTATTAATTAACAATCTGTTGGGATTAGGAGGTTCGCCATTGCAACTTCTATTGATTACCACCGGAATTTCAGCAGTTTTCTTTATCGCATACGGAATTTTTGGGCATGTCAGGCAGGTTTGGAGAATTATACTTTTTTTTATTTTTGCTATTGGCATCTCTATGTCTGTGAACTATTTCTATAAAAATATTTTGATCTCGCATCAGCGCGACCGGATAGATGAAGTATTAGGGATCAAAACCGACAAGCTCGGAGCAGGATACAATGTCAATCAGTCCAAAATAGCCATCGGTTCAGGAGGGCTGCTGGGAAAAGGATTTCTAAAAGGAACCCAAACCAAATACAATTTTGTGCCTGAACAAAGTACTGACTTTATTTTTTGCACAGTAGGAGAAGAATGGGGTTTTGCCGGCTCTACATTCGTGCTTGGGTTATTTTTATTTTTGTTAATCAGGCTTGTGACTCTGGCAGAAAGGCAGCGATCGAAGTTCAGCAGGGTTTATGGCTATGGCGTTGCCTGCATCCTCTTTTTTCACATCGCCATTAATCTCTCGATGACCATCGGATTGGCCCCGGTTATCGGAATTCCCCTCCCCTTCTTCAGCTATGGAGGATCATCGCTTTGGGCCTTTACAATTCTGCTTTTTATTTTTCTGCGCCTCGATGCCAGCAGAACAGCCAATCTCAGATAACAAAAACACACTGTCAATTCATTCGATTACGAATTAAGAATTAGACTAATAGGCTATTAGGCTTTAGGCTATTAGGCTTTAGGCTATTAGGCTTTAGGCTATTAGGCTATTAGCACATTGGCATATTAGCACATTTCTCCATTTTCAAATTAACCCAATTAGTACCTTAATTCTTTCCTTCTATTCGCGGCCGTTCAATTTTAAAATCTCCGTGTCTCTCCACAAAATGGATGATCTCAGGGAAAAACCGATTGAAGGCATCATTAAAAAAATGGTATTCCTCCTCAAGAATTCTCATGGCAAATTCAGTTTCTGCGGGTAATGAAGCGTGTTTAACCATAATTAGCAATGTTTTTTCAATTCCCTGAAAAGAGGCATAAGATTGAAGCCGTTTGTTTTGAATCAGAAAAGGCAAAAATAACTTCACCTGCGATGGAAGCTGAAAAAAATTGGACAACAGTATCGCATGAAACCGCTTGGTAAATGCGGGAAGCTTCTCAAATGAATAATGATGCCAGTTAACGGCAAGGAAATGATCCAGAAAAATATCAATAACTATGCCTGAATACTTGCCAAATCCTGGTCTTAATTTAACAATACACTCAATAACAATGGGATGCGAATCGGTGAAGGAATCGATTTGCCGGTGAAGCAAAATACCCTTTGCTACATCCGGAGGATACTTCAGAAACTGTCTTCCTTTGACAAAGTCACCAATAAAATTTCCCAAAATAATCTGTTCTGAATTTCCTGAAAGATAGATGTGCGATAAATAGTTCATAAATCAATTAACGAATTTGTTTTAGATTATCCGATGCGAATCTAAAATAAAATTTTATTCTCATTATTTACTTCAGACGGTAAACCCTTACGCATTCCGCCTTTTGCCCTGCTGAAAGTCCATCTCATTCTGATTGTAGATAGCAGAAAGTGTCATAGAAGAGGTGAATTCGCTTGCATATCCTAATTTTTCAGACAAAGCCTGTGCTTTTGGAGCCTCCAGTTCTTTAAACTCATATTTGGTAATTAACCTGCCTTTTCGCATTAAGGCACTGTCAATATTCGAATTATCGTCTTTCGATGATGCCTCTAAATCAGCATTCCATTATCAAAACAGAGAACTTGTTTTAATTTATGATTTATTATTATAAAAATGAAATCACCCTTCAGCCAACGAAAACTATTTTGTTATTTTTGCTTCATTAATAAACTGATATTCTCCATTAATGAAGAAAATATTTGCAATACTTTTTTTTACGATCAGCTCACTGGCTGCATTTCCTCAACTTAATACAGATCAGTATTTTTATATCGGAAGAAGCCGTATCTATTTCGGAAATTATGTAAGCGCAATTGAGAATTTAAATATAGTTATAAAACTCAGGCCAAATCTTCCAGAACCCTATTATTACAGGGGAATGGCAAAACACTACATTGACGATTTCAGAGGTGCGAAATTAGACTACGATAAGGCACTGGATATCAAGCCATTTTATCCGGAAGCATATATGTACCGGGGAATGGCCAATTACGAACTTAAAAATTATAAAGAAGCTTTAAGTGACTATTCAAAAGCACTGGAATATAAAAGCGACGATCAGGCTATCTATAATAACCGGGGAATTACCAAGGCGGCAATGGAAGATCTTGATGGTGCAATTGCTGATTACTCTAAAGCTATTGAGCTGGATCCATTAATTGCAAATACTTACTTAAACAGAAGTTCTGCCAAACAAATGAAAAACGACCTTGATGGCGCAATAAAAGACTGTGATGCGGCAATTAAGATTAGACCCCATTTTGCCGGTGCTTACCTGATGAGAGGAATTGCCAAATTTGAAAAGCAGGACTATGCCGGTTCATTAAAAGATTATGATTTATGCATCAGACTTGACTCTAAGATGGCTCAGGCCTTTGTCAACAGAGGTATCGTTAAACATAAACTGGAAGACACACGAGGCGCAATTCCTGATTATGACATGGCGATTAAATTAGACCCCGATATAGCAGTGGCCTGGCTAAATCGCGGAATCGCAAAAGAAACACTTAAAATCCCAGGGTTTGAATCAGATTTTGCTGTTGCAGAACAACTTGATCCTAAATTTGCTAAATTCAGAAAGCGACTCGATGCGGAGCAAGAGAAAGAAAAACAACGACGAATGTATGGATTTGTACTTCCTGCTTCGAATCAAAATCAAAAAACTACTAATCAATCCGGCCCGAATAAACAAAAAAATCAAACTACAAGTCAACAACCTAACCAAGGAAAGCAAGCCGGTTCAAATAATGCAGCCTCAGCTCAGAATACATCCTCGGCTCAAAATAATCCGGCGAAAAGCAATGTAGCCGATTCTGCTTCTGTTGAACGCGAGAATAACAAAGGACCTGTTACTCAAAAGCGTGCACGTCGAAATATCGTTGTAAATGAAGGTGGAGAAGTTACTGAAACAGAAATTGCGAGAGGAATGGTTCAGAATAAAAATGTAAAAATTGAGTTGCAACCAGAATTTTGCATCTCTATTTTTCATAAAGACTCTGTGGATTATGAACGTCTGCAGTACTATAGTATGGAAGTTGATGCCCTAAATCATAAAAACAACAATCAGCCCTTTATGCTGATTACAAATAAATCAGTTGGAAGCGATGCCTGGAGGACCGAAGAATATAATGAAAACATACGCCAATTAGACAAAGCAGTACAATCGAACAAGAAAAGCTCGGATGCCTTTTTTAACCGGGCAATATTTTATGAATTACTCCAAAACTACAACCAGGCAATTGAAGATTACAACCGGGCAATAAAATCCGATGGCCGCAATATACTGGCCTATTTTAGCAGGGCCAATACGATGACGAAGAGGGTTGATTTCATCCGGATGCCAGGACTTCTTCCCGAACCCACAACTTTAAGCATCAACGGTACAAAGGCAAACCCGGACACTCCCAAAGAGGAAAAGATACTTGATTACGAGGAGATAATAAAGGATTATGAATCTATATTGTATATGAATCCCCGTTTTATATTTGCCTGGTTTAATATGGCAAATACAAAAGTTAAAAAGAAAGATTACCTTGGAGCAATTAATGATTATTCGAAAGCAATTGACCTCGAACCCGATTTTGCTGAAGCTTATTTTAACAGAGGTCTGACCCGCATCTTTCTCGATGATATGGAGGGAGGTTCTGTTGATTTAAGCAAAGCAGGTGAATTGGGACTGGTTGAGGCATACAATGTCATCAAAAGATATTGCAACTAAATTCTTAACTGGTAAACAGCAAGACATATATCTCATGGCAAATCAACCTCTGGCAGAAAGATTAAGACCCACAAGTCTGGACGGATATATTGGCCAAAAACATCTGGTCGGAGAAGGTGCTGTGCTCCGAAAAATGATCGATTCAGGGAATCTTTCGTCAATTATTCTATGGGGACCGCCCGGGGTCGGAAAAACCACCCTTGCCAAGATCATTGCGAATTCATTAAACCGGCCGTTTTATATTCTTAGTGCGATTAATTCAGGGGTTAAAGATGTACGGGAAGTAATCGACAAAGCAAAAAACAACCGTTTTTTCACTTCGCCTAATCCCATTCTGTTTATTGATGAAATTCACCGGTTTAGTAAATCGCAGCAGGATTCACTTCTTGGCGCGGTAGAACAGGGATTAGTAACGCTGATTGGGGCAACTACTGAAAATCCATCCTTCGAAGTGATCTCCCCTCTCCTCTCCCGTTGTCAGGTTTATCTTCTTAAATCTTTGGAAAAGGAGGATCTGCTGACACTTTTAAACCATGCGATAACTTCTGATTTCGAGATCAGCCAGCGTAAAGTTGTTGTGCAGGAATACGAAGCTATTCTCCGTTTCTCGGGAGGCGATGCACGAAAACTGCTCAACGTACTTGAAATTGTTCTGAATTCAGAACCTGTCGAAACGGTAGTGATCACCAACGATCTTGTCATAAATAGTCTGCAGTCGAACCTGGCTCTGTATGATAAAAATGGAGAAATGCATTACGACATTATTTCTGCATTTATTAAAAGTATCAGAGGAGGTGATCCGGATGGTGCTGTTTACTACCTTGCCCGAATGATTGAAGGAGGCGAAGATGTTAAATTCATTGCACGCCGTTTGCTTATTCTTTCTTCCGAAGATGTAGGAATGGCGAATCCCAACGCTTTTCTGATGGCTCAAAATACTTTTGACGCAGTCCATAAAATTGGTATGCCGGAATCGCGAATAATATTGTCTGAATGTACCATCTATCTGGCTACGTCTCCCAAAAGCAATTCAGCCTATCAGGCGATTGATGCTGCGCTTGCCGAAGTGCGTGAATCAGGGCATCTTCCTGTTCCGCTCCATTTACGTAATGCTCCGACAAAACTGATGAAAGACCTTGGATATGGGAAGGAATACAAATATTCCCATTCTTATGAAGGAAATTTTGTAGAACAGGACTTTCTGCCCGAAAAAATAAAGGATAAACGGTTCTATAATCCACAGAATAATGCCTCGGAACAAAAAATTCTCGAACGACTAAGGACATGGTGGAAGAAAAGATATTAAATCAATATTGGAACCAGTATATTGCTGCTATTTGATATCATGCAGATCGTAAGGAGTTTCCTGATAAACGTAATAATTGAGCCAATTGAGAAATAACAGGTTGGCATGTGAACGCCAGCTTAGAACAGGCTCATTGGAAGGATCATTATCCTTGTAATAATTAACGGGAAGATCGATGGGAAGTCCCTTCCCGAAATCGCGTTTGTATTCCCTGTCGAGTGTTCCCCGCGAATATTCAGGATGACCGGTTATAAACAGCTGCTTTCCATTATTGGCCATCACCATGTGAACACCTGCTTCTTCAGAGTGAGAAATCAGCTCAATATCAGGCACTAAAAGAATATCAGAAGCCAAAATCCTGGTATGTCTGGAATGAGGTGCCCTGAAAACATCATCAAAACCACGAAAAATAGGGAGCTTCGCTTCTGAGTGGTGATGATCAAATATTCCAAACATTTTTTTTGAAAGCGGATATTTCGGGATTCCGTAATGATAATGCAATCCTGCTTGCGCCGCCCAGCATATAAACATCGTAGAAGTAACATTATGATTTGCCCAATCAAAGATTTTGCAAATATCATCCCAGTAATCTACCTCTTCGAAAGGCAGGTGCTCAACCGGCGCCCCGGTAATAATCATACCATCGTATTTATTCTCTTTTATTTCTGAAAAAGTGTGGTAGAAGGTGTTGAGATGATCGAGAGAGGTGTTTTTCGAGATATGACCATCAATCTGAAGAAAATCGATCTCGATTTGAATCGGAGAATTCGAAAGCAACCGCAAAAGATCGGTTTCTGTTGCTATTTTCAGGGGCATCAGATTGAGAATAATGATCTTTAACGGACGAATATCCTGATGAGCTGCCTGAGACTCATTCATCACAAAAATATTCTCTTTTCTCAGAAGATCGATGGCAGGAAGACCGTCGGGCAGATTTAATGGCATGGAAAATATTGTTAAATATGAAGAACAGGTATGCACCCCTTTGGAGCGCAATACCCGTTATTTCATACAAATTAAAACTAATTTTAGTTAAGCGGCAACAAAATCTTTTATCCCTATTTGCAAAGGAGTGATATTTGCCAGATTGTCTCTCACTGGACATCTTTCTTCCACTTCTTTAAGCCATTTTGAAAGGGCTTCCGGAGTTGCATCAGTATCTGGAATTAAGTTGATCCGAAGGCTCTGAAATCCGGCACGCGCTTCATACGAAACACCCAAAAGTCTGGCAGGATTGATATCGCCTTCAACGCTTATCTTAAGTGACCGCAGATTAATTCCCTGTTCTCTGGCAACGATATGTGCGACTACATTTAAACAACCCGCAAAACCGGCTAAAATATATTCTACCGGGTTCGCTCCGTGATCTGTTCCTCCCAACGCAGGCGGTTCATCGACAATAAAGTTAAACGTTCTGGAACTTGCAATAAATTTTGTCGCACTTTCATTGACCCCACAGGTCGAAAAATTCAATAAATTACTCATTATATGATACTTATATAGGAGCCAATCCCTGAAATTTCACTTTTCGGAAGTTGGCTAATTAATAATAACTAAGACTTGTTTTTAAATTTTCGCAAATGATTGTTCAAAGTCAGCAATAATGTCATCGATATGTTCGATGCCAACCGATACCCTTAAACCGGCAGGTTCTACACCTGATCTGATTTGCTCGGCATCACTCAACTGAGAATGTGTTGTTGCAGAAGGCTGAATGATCAATGTTCTTACATCACCAACATTAGCCAAATGACTTACCAGCTGAAGATTATCCACTACTTGAGAGGCTTTCTCTTTTCCTCCTTTTACAATAAAAGAGAGTACTGCCCCTGCTCCTTTAGGCAGATATTTCGATGCCAGTTCGTAATTTTCATTTCCTTCCAATCCTGGATAATTAACAGACTCAACCTTAGGATGTTTCTCCAACCATATTGCGAGCGCCAATGTATTTTGAACATGACGTTCAACCCGCAAAGAGAGTGTTTCAAGTCCCTGTATGATTAAAAAAGAGTTAAACGGACTGATAGCCGGGCCGAAATCGCGCAATCCGTCAACACGGGCTTTGATGATAAAAGCAATATTTCCGAAAGGACCATCCGTTCCAAAAACGTCCCAAAATTTTAATCCGTGATATCCTTCGGAAGGTTCGGTGAAGCCAGGGAATTTTCCGTTCCCCCAGTTAAAATTACCACCGTCAACTATCACGCCTCCAATAGACGAACCATGTCCGCCAATCCACTTTGTTGCCGACTCAACCACAACATTTGCGCCGTGCTCAAGTGGACGGAAAAGTGCACCACCACAACCAAAAGTATTGTCAACAATCAATGGCAGATCATATTTTTTTGCCAATGCAGCAAATTTTTCAAAATCAGGAATTGAAAAACTTGGATTACCAATCGTTTCAAGATATAAAGCTTTAGTCTTATCGTCTATCAGTTTTTCAAAATTATCGGGGTTAAGATCTGCAGCAAAACGACCTTCAATACCAAGATTTTTAAAGGAAACTTTAAACTGGTTAAAAGTTCCGCCATACAGATAAGGAGAAGAGACCAGGTTATCGCCACTTCCTGCAATATTTGTGATTGCAATAAACTGAGCGGCATGACCCGATGCAACTGCCAAAGCAGCTACACCACCTTCAAGAGCAGCAATTCTTTTCTCAAATACATCGGTAGTCGGATTCATCAACCGGGTGTAAATATTGCCAAACTCCTTTAATCCAAACAAATTAGCAGCATGTTCGGCATTTTTGAATACATAGGAGGTTGTCTGATAGATTGGAACCGCTCTTGATAAAGTGTCGCTATCAGGCGTGTGTCCCGCATGAACTTGTAATGTTTCAAATTTTGGTGTACTTGTACTCATAATTAATTGTTTTTAATTGTTATTATTTAAAAATTTTATTTTTCAATTCATAATTCGTTCCGTCATCTGACGGACATAAGTCATAATTCTGCTCATCTGTTATAACTCTCTCAGCACAGGTTTTGTTTCAAAAAACTCGTAGTGAATTGCCTGAACGGCTTTTATCCGGTCTTTTAATTCAATCAAAAAGTAACTTACAATTGGGGAAGCTCCTGAGCAACTCATTAATACGTTTATACTGTTTTTTGCCAAGGCAGTAAAAATGCGGGCTGCAACTCCGTAGTTCTCAGCGATTCCGTTGCCGACAGCTGCAACTACTGCAATATTTTCAATAATCTGGACACGGCCAACAACAGGAAGTTCAATAGCGCTTACCACAGCATATGCGGTACTCAGATCTTTTTTTGCAATTAAAATATTGATTGATATCTGAGAGGTAAGGACAGAATTAATATTAATACCTGCCAGATGAAGTGCTGTAGTAACTTTGGCAAGAATTCCTGGCTTTGCTCCCACTCCTGAACCTTTTAGTTTAAGAATGCCAAAATCTTCGCTGTAGGTAACACTTTTTATAATTCCTTCAGTTACGATTTTCTCTGCACTTACCACCGACAGTGGATTTAATACCTCTGTAATCCCGTAGATATTGAAAATGCGGATCGGAATATGAGGATCGGAAAGTGGTTCAACTGTACGCGGATGTAAAATTTTCGCACCAAAATAAGCCAGTTCGGCCGCTTCATTATAGGTTAATTGCTTTATTTGAACAGGATGATCAATGATCTTGGGATCGGCGCTAAGGAAACCATTTACATCCTTCCAGATATCCAATGCAGGAGCTCCGATGCATCGTGCTATTGCCGCAGCCGAGTAATCACTTCCGCCCCGCCCAAACAAAGTTGTTTTTCCATCTGGTGAAACACCATAAAATCCTGGAATAACGAATACTGAATCGCCTGCCAATGCTTCCCGAACACGGCTTGTTGATTTCACAAAATCAACAGAGGAAGTTCCAAATTCTCCGTCAGTAATTAACCCGATCGACTCCGGAAAAGCAACCTTTGCTTCTATACCTGCATAATTTAGAATTCCCGTCAGAAAAACCGCCGAAATACGCTCTCCAAATGCAAGCACATGATCTTCAAGAGCTGGGGAAGCATCTCCGGTAAGAGCAATACCCTGCAAATATCTTCCAAGCTCATCCAGATGAACACTTATTTCGGATAAAATACTTTCTATCAACTTACTGTCCTGAATATGCAGCTCAAGCGTTTCTTTCTTGAGATTATAAAGATAATTGATGGTTTTCTTTGCCACATTTTCATCATGACGAGCCTTTTCAAGTGATTCTATTAAATAATTCGTCACTCCGTAAAAAGCGGAAACTACTACAGCCAGAGGTTGATTGTATTTTTTTACAACCTGAATTACACGTCCAATATCCTCTTTACATTTGAGGTTGGATCCGCCGATTTTGACGACAGTTTTAGACATAATTATTGGAAAATTAAATGAATAAACTAAAAAACAGGATTGCTCTTCAAGAGCATTTTGTTGGAGCCTTCAAACAGTTTTTGCCTGTAAGAAGGCTATCGCATGGACATAGAGATGGCCTGCATAAAAAGTACAGAACAAAGAAAACCGGAAAAACATGGCTGTTTCCCCTGTGCTACAAATACACTATTTAAGTTTTCAATTTTCATTCTGAATGCTCAGCTATAAATGAATTTTATTTCCCGACAAACATAGCACGCAGATTCCATATTTCCAAATATCTTTTAATCATTCTAAATAAAAAACATAAAAATATTTTTTATTTAGCTTTTAAAATCTTTGCCAAAAATGCATTTGCCATTGTCCTGCCCCTGAATTTTGCCCTTTCGGCAATGACGCCCTCGAAATTTGCATCGATTATACTGACCCAAATGGTTAACCAATAATCAAAATGAGTTTTGTCCAGATTCATATTGTAATGCAGTGGAACAGGATCACCGAAATAGTCGGGACGTCGCAACAAAACGGTATGCCAGAAGCGGTAAAGTTTAAGATGGTGCATCTCCCACTTTCCTGCCAGCCTTGCATTGAAAATAGGTCCAATAAAAGGATCTTGCTTAACTGCCTGATAAAATTGATCAACCAAAAACTTTATATCCTTTAGAGATATGATATCATTTTTCACGTGCAAACTATTTGGTTCAAATTTCATAATTTCCACGCTACCAATCAAATTTTCAGTCGCTATATTTGGAAAATATTACTTCAAAACGTTATTAGGGATTCTTATCAATCAAGAAAATACACTATTGCAATGATAATAAGCAATTTAAATTGTAAAATTCAGTTATTTTGTGCTACTCCCCTCCTTTCTTGACAGCAGACCGGTTAGATTTGTCATTAACACTGTTCCACCGCCAATAACAAGGAAGAGTTTATTGAGATTGTCAAGAATTGCTTTATTGGAGATAAAGAGAAAAGATACGAGTCCAATCATTATAAGAACCAGGAACAATTTATAACCTTGCCAGCTTGTTCCTGTATCTCCGAGTTTTTCTTTGAGCCGGGCTCTCTCTTCAGGGGTGAATTTAATTGTAATATATTTGCGAAAACTCTCGTTCATAAACCTTATTGAGCAACCATTTACAACAAACAACCCTCTGTTAATCAATTGGATAACCAATCTTTTGTTTTTGCTGTTAACAATCATATCATCAGCCATATCACTAAGTACAAATTGCTCCATCGGGGTGCACAAATTAAGAATGCTGTCGTAATATAATTGGCTCAGATTCGTTATCCTTGCGACAAGTCGATCCTTTATAATGTGACCCGGAACGGCGTTTCTCACGAGTTCATCATAAAATTTCATCATTTCGCCAGAATACCGGCGAAGGTAAGTGGATGCCATAAGTTCTCTGCAAACCAAACATCTCAAATTTTCGCCGTAATCACCAGAGTAATCGCTCAGGATGTGTTTACATTCCGACAAAGAATAACAACTTGGCCGGGGAGCATAATGATCGAATATCTCAGGAGCGTGCAGTACATTTACATTTGAAAGTACTTTATTAAATGAAATAAGAAGTTGTTCCCATGATTCAGAAATAGCATCAACTGTGTCTTTTTCTTTTATTTCTGCCCCCAGCTTAGCCTTTAGTCCAAGGTAATCCTGAATCTCATACGGTGCATTTGCCCCAACAATCACAATTTTTTCTTTCTTTCGGATTTTTTCATTTATTGTGTTAATTTGCTGATTTAATGATGACGGAGAGTAATAATCGAATGCGAAATTTTCGAAGATCAGAACTTCTTTTTCACTTTTAGGTTTATCACCTGTTATGACATTCTCTTGTTTCGCAAAATCAAAAACGGTTAAATCGAAATCAACTTTTAATTTTTCTTTTATAGTCTCTGCCAGGTTTACAAATTGAGAGCCTATGACCATTACTGAGTATCCCGAATTAAGCCTGTCGCGAATAAAATTTTCAAAATTATAATCGGTAACCATTTTAATGATAGGAATACCGATTATTTTTTTCGTTCCAAACTTAATAAGTATGTAAATAGAATAAAAAACCAGAAACAAAAGCAGCACAAAAATGATGTCAAATTTTTGGAATAATGACCATGCGCTTAATGAATTTAACGTGCTCAGAGGAGAAAAGACCGCCGGAAGTTCGAGATTGGTAATGATTCTGCAACTATCGGATTTAAGTTTCTCATATTTCTCAGATGTTGACAAGTAATCAAATACAAGCGACTTTTCACTGAGTGACCAGACCTGATTTCCGTTCATCAGACTGTCCTTTTCAAGATATTTTGTCTCAATTGAAGTTCTGTCATAAATTGGCCGGAAAAGATTTATAAAGTACTCACCTGCATAATTATCCCTAGTTATGTTGTTTCTAACAAAACGCTTGCTGTTTTCATCTAACTCTTTCCAGGGTGTCTTTCCCTTAATATAAAATGTTGAGCCGGCAAATTGCGAATAAATACCCCTTTCTAGCCGTTGATTATAAACAGCCTCAACTGAAGGATTAAGTTTGTGTTTTTGCTCCAGCAGCCTGTAATAATTTCTAAGCTGCAAATTCCTTGATTCCCTTTGTCGGGAGAGGATTAACTGGTCGTGTTTCATCCCTCTGATCATTTCATGGTTTACCGATGCCTCAAAAAATTTAATGGAAGGTAAAACACTAAAAATTAAGAGTAATCCCATGATAAAACAAACGTAAAACGAGGTGTTGCAGTTTGAAAATTTCAAAGTAAACCCACTCTTAAGAACAAAAATGCAGGCCAAAAGAATTGATATTATAGCGATCTGGAAAATCAGCATTTTGCTGAAATCATAATTGCTTAAAAACGTTATGGATGAGATATTTACAAGAACAATTAAAATAAAGTTTAATATGGCAAAAAAGTTTCGTCCGTATGATTTCAATGAAAAACCGTTTATCGCAAAATTTAAGTAGGGAAAAAGATATAAAACCATGATTAGGGCAAAAAGAAGCGGATTCAAAATATTTATTGGATTGGACAGTATTAAATATAAGATGGAGATCAAAACAAAGGATATGCTCAAAACGATATAAATTTTATGCTGATTTTCCTTTAATCCAATAAAATCTAAAATCAGATTTTTCCACCCGGACCTGCTGGCAAAAGGTATAAGGAAATATAATGCAAGAACTTCCAAAAGGATAAGCAGAACAAGCGAAGAAAACAGTAGAAGGGTCAGCATCAGTTCCTGCACCTGGTACGCATGTTCGGCTTGTTTATCGAACATTGTCACCAAATATAAAGGCGTAGGTGTGAGTGGTAATATATGTATCCGGTACGATTCATCGTAATAATCGACATCCAGCGTCCGTGATGCATTAGCATACATCACAGCGGTCAGGCTTTTATCGTTACTACATTCAGTAATAAAATTCTCCTGTAAATTTCTGAGCTTATCTGAATGGAACCAGACAAGTCCCTTTTTGTCAATAATACAGAACTTATAATCTTCTCCGATTAGTGGCTCAATGATTGAAGGGAGGTTCTAAAAATTCGTTTTTTTAATTTTTTTCGTCATGTTTTTCTGAC
>JBAXOA010000113.1:0-13630 GCA_037133495.1 Mariniphaga sp.
GAGAGTTTTATCCGCCAAAGGAGATCATGGACTTATACCCCGGAAAGGAGTATCCGGCCGAATCTTCAATGTTGGTTGGTACGGAAGGGGCACTGCTTATCCCACACAACGGGATCCCCGTTCTTCTGCCAGAAAGTAAATTTAAAAATTATAAATCACCTCAGCTCGAAGCTCAAAATCATTATTACAACTTTGTGATTGCATGTTTGGGCGGTCCAAAAACCGCTTCCCATTTCAAGCAGACCGGACCTATGACAGAAGCTATTCTTCTGGGTACGGTAGCAATTCGGGTGCCTGACAGGCTGCTGAATTGGGATACTGTCAACATGAAGTTTCCTAATGACCCGGATGTCAATAAATACCTTCGCCGCAACTACCGGAATGGATGGGGTACGGCTGGATTCTAGGGCTTTCTAATCGCTTAGATTTTCCCGGTGGTCAACTAAATAAATATTGTGTCATGCAATCTCAGGTGGTCAAATACTATTTGTAATTAAGTAATGGCTAAAATATAATGCCACATATTGAGATAAATGAACGCATATTCTGTCATATAAATACGATATTATATTATTCTTATTACTTAAATTTACCATAACAACTTCGATTATGAAAGATTCGTGTATTAAATTTCTTCTGTTTAACCCAACTTTTCAAATGAAATATAACAAAGTAATTGTAGCGGTTTGCTTCTTATTTCTTTTTACTGCTGTTGGATTCTCCCAATCCAAAATCGATTCCAAAGAAATTAAAGATAAAATGCAATGGTTTGCCAATGCCAAGCTTGGCATCTTTATCCATACCGGTATTTATGCTGTCGACGGAATTGATGAATCATGGAGTTTTCACAACAAAAAGATCAGTTATCCCGATTACATGAAGCAACTGAAAGGATTTACCCTTAAAAATTACAATCCTGCATTCTGGGCTGACCTGATTCAGAAAAGCGGTGCCCGGTATGCTGTTATTACCACTAAACATCACGACGGCGTTGCGATGTACGATACCAAAATGAACAACCTGAGTATCGTTAAAGCCACACCGGCAAAGCGTGATATGATCAAACCTTTCTTTGAAGAATTACGCAAACGCAATATCAAATGCGGGGCCTATTTTTCACTCATTGACTGGAGCGATAATAATTATCCGGGTTTTCTGGGAGACAGCTCAAGGTATATCGTTTCAAATGATTACGAGCGATGGAATCGCTTCCGTTCTTTTTTCCAGGGACAGATCAAAGAAATCAGCACCCTGTTTAAACCTGATTTGTGGTGGTTCGACGGCGATTGGGAACATAGTGCGGAGGAGTGGGAATCACAGAAAGTACGCCAGATGATCTTATCCGGAAACCCGATGGCGATTATTAACGGACGACTTCAGGGGTACGGCGACTACGAAACGCCGGAACAGAACTTTCCGGTATCGAAACCAAAATATAACTGGTGGGAATTGTGTATGACAACCAATGACAATTGGGGATTTCACCACGACAATAACTGGAAAACACCTTATGAAGTGATTACTATTTTTGTCGATGCCGTTTCAAATGGCGGAAATATGCTGCTCGATATGGGACCCAAAGAAGATGGTACCATTCCGGAAGAACAAATTAATGTACTGAAAGAACTTGGGGCATGGAACAAAAAACATGGCGAAGCTATTTTCAACACGGTTGCCGGACTTCCACAGGGACATTTTTATGGTCCATCAACCATGTCGAAAGATTCAACTTCTGTGTACCTGTTTTTGCATGGGAGAATGAACGGTCAGGTAATGATTAAAGGTATGGATAATAAAATTGAAGAAATCACTGTAGTAGGTAACGGTACTAAACTGACTCATAAAATTGTAGGTAAAATTTCATGGAGCCCTGTTCCGGGACTTGTTTACATTACTGTTCCTGAAAATGTGCTCGACCAATATGTTACTGTATTAAAAGTAAAACTTGACAAACCGGTCAGATTATACCGTGGACATGGTGGTTTGAATTAACAAAATAAATTTCTGCATCAATGAATCTAAAAAAATGTTTTTCAGTATTTTTCGTGGCGCTGGTTCTTATTGGATACTCTTTTGCGGGTGATAATTCATACTTGAAACTTTGGTACACGCAACCGGCCGTCAAATGGTCAGCCGAAGCATTGCCAATTGGCAATGGCCGTATGGGCGCCATGTTCTTTGGTGGCATCGATCAGGAACGCATCCAGTTTAACGAGCAAAGCCTTTGGTCGGGCGATAACAACTGGGATGGTAAATACGAAACGGGTGACCATGGATTTGGTTGTTACCATAACTTTGGTGAATTGATTCTTGATTTCTCCGGGAAAGGGCAGGTTAAAAACTACATCCGGTCACTGGATATTGCAAACGGCATTCATACAACTACCTTTAATCAGGATGGAATAAACTTCACCCGCGAAGCTTTTGCGAGCTATCCGGATCAGGTGATGGTTTTCAACTATACTGCCGGTAAGAAAGGAGCATTCTCAGGAAAAATTTCATTTACTTCGGCACAAGGTGCAACAAGTACTTCAACCGAAAACAGTGTTAGCTTCAGTGGAGAAATGCCTAACAAACTAAAAGATGCAGCAATTGTTCGTGTTCTTCATGACGGTGGAAAAACCAGTGTCGATGGCAATAGCCTGGTCTTTGAAGGCTGCAACTCGCTGATTTTATTGGTTGATGCCCGCGCCAACTACAAGCCCGACTACGATTCGGGCTGGCGTGGTGCCGATCCGATGCCCATGATTGAAAAAGAACTGGCTTCTGCCCAAGCTAAAACTTATAAATTTTTACGTGCCGATCACATCAGGGATTTATCTGGTCTGCTGGGACGTGTCAGTATGAATATTGGCTCAACTTCCGCTGATTTGCTGGCTTTACCAACTGACGAACGTTTGAAAAGGTATTCCGGTGTTGGTGGTCCTGTTGTTGCTCCACAGGGTGATAAAGTTGATGCCACAGCCTTCGACAACGTTAAAAGAGAACAAAAAGCGACTGAAGATCCCGATCTGGAAGAAACAATGTTTCAGTACGGCCGTTATTTGCTGGCCAGCTCTTCCCGTCCCGGAGGACTTCCCGCGAACCTTCAAGGCTTATGGAACGACAGTAGGTGATAGTCGTCGTTCCTGGACATGGCCTTGGCGTTGTGCCTTGTGGGCGCGCCTCGGGGAAGGAGAACGTGCTGGAATTATGGTACACGGTTTGCTCACCTTCAACACTTTACCAAATCTGTTCTGTAATCACCCGCCATTTCAGATGGATGGCAATTTTGGTATTCCTGCAGCAATGGCCGAAATGCTGTTGCAAAGTCATGCAGGAGAAATTCAATTATTGCCGGCCATACCTAAAAGTTGGGCTGCAAAAGGCTCCTTTACAGGGCTCCGTGCCAGAGGTGGCTACCAGGTTAACTGCACCTGGGAAAATGGGAAGGTTAATAATTTTAAAATCTACTCTTCTAAGCCTGATAAAGTAAAAGTGAGAGTTAACGGGGAACTTAAAGAAATTAGCACAACTGTTAAATGATACGTTTTTTATTTTTTCTTTTTGGGTTCAGCAGTTTGTTTTGCTCAAAAACGAACAGTAATGTGAAGGGTAAACCGATCGATTATGAGATCGGACGTATGCTAGCCCCTTTGGAGTTTTTTACGATAAAAACGACGATTGGGTTATAGGCCCGCACTCCTGGGTTAATGCACCTGTAAATACACCATCAGCTCCTGAATTTTCGCTGATTGATTATGGGCTGCTTGAGCCCTTTTGTCTGGCGCAGCAATTGGATTAGCGACAAATGAAACACACAAATTGAGAAAATACAAACATGAACAGACACACATTTTTAATCATTGCAGCGTTACTGCTGACCCCGCTGGCATTCCTGCACGCCGCCGATTTGGCAAATCTTCGTTGTGAATACCTTGCCAATCCACTCGGCATCGACGTGGCGAGGCCACGCTTGAGCTGGGTAATTGAATCAAACCGCCGGGGGGAACGGCAGACTGCCTATCAGGTGCTGGTGGCCAGTTCGAAGGAACTGCTGGATAAGAACAAGGGCGATTTGTGGAACAGCGGGAAAGTGATGTCGGATCAAAGCGTTTTGCTTGCATATAATGGGAAACCACTGGAGTCGTGGCAGCAATGTCACTGGAAGGTACGGGTATGGGAAAAAGAGGAAAGGGCTTCGGATTGGAGTCAGCCTGCCGCATGGACCATGGGTTTACTCGACTCAAATGCATGGCAGGCGAAATGGATTGGCACCGGGACAACACAACCCGCTTCGCTGCTGTTGCGCCGTGATTTCATGGTCAAAAGCAGATTGCGCCGCGCGGTCGTGGCTGCCTGCGGACTCGGTCACTATGAGCTGACGGTGAATGGCCGGAAGGTATCGGAAGATGTTCTGACGCCAGGTTGGACCATGTACAACAAGACCTGTCTGTATGATATGTACGATGTCACCCGGGTTCTGAAGCCGGGAAGTAATGCCTTGGGATTCATGTTGGGTAACGGCATGTACAATGTTAAAGGCGGGCGGTATGTGAAGTTTGATGGCTCGTTCGGCCCGCAGAAGCTTATCGCGCAACTCTGTCTGGAGTTCGAGGATGGCACCAGCGAGACGTTGTTGACCGATGATCAATGGCGGGTCCACTCCGGTCCGGTTACGTTCACCTGCGTTTACGGCGGCGAAGATTATGATGCGAGACTGTGTCAGCCAGGATGGGATCAACCGAAATACCCTGACGCCACGTGGAAGCCGGCGGTGGTAACACAAGGGCCGGGCGGGGCATTGAAAGGATTGTCCTGCGCCGCGCCACCTGTCAGGTGTTTTGACACGCTTAAGCCGGTTAAGACGACGACTATTAAACCAGGATTCACGCTGTATGACCTGGGCCAGAATGCGGCGCAAATGCCCAGAATCACCGTCAGCGGACCGGCGGGATCATCCGTAAAAATCCTGCCGGCTGAAATAGTGCGAAAAGACAACACCATTGATCAGACCAGTATTGGCGGAGACATTTCCTGCTGCTATACGCTGGACTGCAGCGGACGGCAAACCTGGTCGCCGCGTTTCTTCTACTGCGGCTACCGCTATTTGCAGATTGAATGTATCGCCGCGACTCAAGGCGGTGTATTGCCAGTGGTCGAATCAGTGGAAGGTCGGGTGGTGCACACCTCGTCAACGCCGATCGGCGTGTTTTCCACGTCGAACGAACTGATCAACCGCATCCATACGATGATCCGCTGGGCGCAGCGCAGCAACATGGTCAGCGTGATGACCGACTGCCCGCACCGCGAGAAACTCGGCTGGCTTGAACAGACGCATCTCAACGGGCCGGCACTGCGTTTCAACTATGACCTGAACGCCTTTTTCAGCAAGCTCATGAACGACATGGCGGACAGCCAGCTCGAAAACGGTTTAATTCCTGACATAGCGCCGGAATTCATTGTTTTTGGCGGCGAATTCCGCGACTCGCCTGAATGGGGCAGCGCCTTTCCGCAGGTGGCCTGGCATCAGTATCAGTTTGCCGGTGATATTGAACTGCTCCGTCGCTACTACGATGGCATGGCGCGCTATGTGGCGTATCTTGAAAGCAAAGCCGGCGCGGGTCATATTCTTTCCTATGGCCTGGGCGATTGGCGCCAGCTCGAAGAGACGCCCAATGCCGTGACGGCCACGACGATATTCTTCGACGATGTCCGTATCCTTGCAAAAATGGCCGGATTGTTAGGCAAGACGGCGGATGCCGCTCGTTACCAGAAACTTGCGGCGGAGATCCGCGAGGCGTTCAACAAGCAGTTCTTCAATCCCGCCACCATGCAATACGCCGCCGGCACCCAGACAGCCAACGCCATCCCATTGGATATGGGTATGGCGCCCGACGATCAACGACAGGCGGTATTGGGTAACCTTGTCAAGCACCTGCAGACCAACGGTCTCAAGACGGGAGAGATCGGTTTCCCGTATCTGCTCCGCACCCTGGCCAACGGCGGACGCTCCGATGTGATCTTCGCTATGATCAATCAGACGGACAAGCCGGGATATGGCTTTCAGTTGAACTACGGGGCCACCAGCCTGCCCGAGGACTGGGATTATCAGCCCAAGAATTCTCAGAACCATTTCATGCTCGGCCACATCAATGAATGGTTCTATCACGATCTCGCGGGAATTCAGTGCGATCCGGCTGCGGTCGGGTTCAGGAACATCGTCATCAAGCCCGTGCCTGTCGGTGATTTGACATGGGTTAAGGCGCATTATGACTCGCTGTATGGACGCATCGTGAGCAACTGGCAACGTGAGTGCGCGCAACTGACGATGGAGATCACAATTCCCGCCAACACCATGGCAACAGTATTTGTCCCAGCAAAGGATGCTGCCGAAGTTACCGAGTCCGGAAAACCGGCGGCGAAGGCGGAAGGCGTGAAGTTTTTGCGCACAGAAAACAACGCCGCCGTCTATGCGGTGGGTTCGGGAACCTATCAATTTCAATCAACCCTCTAATTATTAAAATGAAACTAGCTAAGAGAATTCAAATGAAAGACCATACCATCCGCAGCCTGGCGGCCTGCCTTATGGCCGCATCTGCCATGCTGATCTGCATGACGGCCGCTCACGCCGCCGACGTCACCAACCTGCGCTGCGAATACCGGAATGATCCGCTCGGGATTGATGCGATCCAACCGCAGCTCAACTGGGTGATGGAATCAAAGGACAAGGGGGTGCGCCAGACGGCGTATCAGATTATTGTTGCTGGCGTATGGGATTCGGGAAAGGTCGCGTCCGATCAATCGCAGAACGTCGCGTATGGCGGCAAGCCGCTCGTTTCCGGTCAGCGCTATGACTGGAAGGTACGTGTGTGGGATCAGACGGGAAAAGCGTCGGAGTGGAGCAAGCCGGCGACCTGGACGATGGGTATGCTCAAGCCAGAAGACTGGAAAGCCCGCTGGATCAGCACACAGGCTGGCGCGGCGAAAAACGGCGGAAAATTGAATATCCTCAAGGCGACCTACTCGGCCCGTGATGGGACGGGTGCTGCCGATGTCACTGCGAAGGTCTCTCCGCTGGTGAAGAACGGTGTTTTGGATATCGAGGTTGTCTCCGGGATACTCGGCGGGGATCCGGCACTCAATCACGTGAAGGAACTTGCGGTCGAGTATGAACTCAATGGTGTTCGCGGCAGCACCAGCGCGGCGGATTTCGGGCGGTTGACCATTCCCAGATCTCTTTTTGGTACTGACGCGCCTTATGTCAGAAAGACTTTCGATCTCACAGTCGTCCCCACATACGCCCTCGCCACTGTCAATGTCATGGGATTCTATGAGCTCTATGTGAATGGGAAAAAGGTGGGACCGAACATCATGGGGCCCGCTCTTTCGAACTATGGCAAACGTTCGCTCTACGAAACCTGCGACCTCGTGCCCTACCTGCGGAAAGGCCGCAACTGCATCGGGCTGTGGCTCAGCCGGGGTTGGTATTGGAAAGTACTCGACGGTCGGCCTAACCCCAACGTGCAACATGAAACCGCGATTGCCCGGATGCAGATCGATTTGATCGTGGATGGCCACCCGCAGCGGATTGCCACGGACCACGAATGGCGCTGCAAATCAAGCAGCCGCACGCTGCTCGGCCCATGGGATTGGAACAATATGAACGGCGAGCAGGTGGATGCACGTCTGGATGACCCCCGCTGGGCCGACCCGGCAACATCGGACAGCGACTGGCTCCCTGTTACTGAGGTTGCTGCTCCTGCGATTCCGTCCGAATCCCAGAAGTGCCCGCCCATGCGTGTGCTTAAAACCATTCCGGCGGTCTCCTGCATCAAGCTTGCCGATGGTAGCTATCAAATGGATTTCGGCACCCAACTCACCGGTTGGCTCAAGTTGCGCGTGCGCGGGCAGGCAGCAGGCCACACTATCACCATCGAATATGCCGACAAACTCGAACCCCTGCAGACTTTCAACCAGCGCGACAGCTATATTTGCGCGGGCAAGCCGTTAGAGGAATTCTGCTCGAAATTCAATTACCATGGATTCCGCTGGGCTATCATCAAAGGAATGACCACGGCACCGGTGATGGCGGACGCCGAAGCGGAGTTGATAGGTGCCGACTTTGAAACACGCGGCGGTTTCGCCTGCTCCAGCGAGCAACTCAACCGCATGCACCAGGTGAACCTGTGGACCATCCGGAGTCTGAGCCAAAGCGGATATCTATCCGACTGTCCGCATCGGGAACGCCTGGGATACGGCGATGGGCAGGTGTCCATTGAAAGCTGTATGATGAATTTCATGATGCAGCCTTTTTACAGCAAATGGTCCACCGACTGGTTTGATGGGGCGGATCCCGATACCGGCTACATGCCTCACACCGCACCGCAATACAAAAGTGGCGGCGGTGGCCCGGCGTGGGGCGGGGCGGGACAGGCCCTGACCTGGAGGAATTACCTCTACTATCAGGACACGCGGATTGTGGAGCGGAATCTCGATGCCTGCTGCCGTCATATCGAGGCCATTGAAACCCATGCGAAAGACGGCGTCGTGCGCGCCTTTGGCGGGCAATGGGATTTCATCGGCGACTGGGTTCCGCCGGAACGCGGGATGGATACGAACAACTGGCCGCCCAAGCTTGCGGCCGAATTTTTCAACAACTGTTACAGGCTGTATCTGCGCGAGCAGTGGGCTCAAATGGCCGAGGTCCTCGGGCGGCAGGACGAGGCAAAGGCCATGCGAACTGAATTGGCGCGCCTGCGGCCCCTGGTCCACGCCGCCTTCTACGACCAGGGCAAGCAATTCTATGTCCTTGACGAACAATCCTACTACCTGATGCCGCTGATGACAGGTGTCGTGCCAGAGGAATTGCGGCCGACCATCATGAAAAAGTTAGAGGAGTGTATCCGGGTCACGCGCAAGGGGCACCTTGATACCGGCATGCTGGGCACCTATTTCCTGATGAATTACCTCATGGAAATAGGCCGAAACGATCTTCTATGGCTGATCGTGACCCAGAAGGACTATCCGGGCTGGGGATACATGCTCGAGAAGGGCGCCACTACCTGGTGGGAACAATGGAATGGCTACTATTCACAGATCCACTCGTGTTTCACCTCCCTGGACGCTTGGTTCTATCAGGGGCTGGCCGGCATCAGACCCGATAATTCCAAACCCGGCTTCAAGCATATCATCGTCAAGCCCGCCGTGGTTGGTGATCTGACCTGGGTGAAATGTCATCACGACTCGCCCTATGGCCGGATTATCAGCAACTGGAAACGCGAGGGGCAAAAACTGACTATGGAAGTTGCAATTCCTGCCAACACCACCGCGACTGTGTATGTGCCAGCCAAGGTGGCCACCGCAGTGACCGAATCTGGAAAGCCTGCTTCCGAGACTACAAGCGTGAAATTCCTGCGCATGGAGAATGGTGCCGCTGTTTATGCAGTGGGTTCGGGAACCTATCAATTTCAATCAACCCTCTAGTTATTAATATGAAACTAGCTAAGAGAATTCAAATGAATGACCATACCATCCGCAGCCTGGCGGCCTGTCTTATGGCCGCATCTGCCATGCTGATCTGCATGCCGGAGAAACAAACGGGAGAAGTTATTCAAAAGCCCCAACCTGCACCTGGTACTGATAGGTATTGCCGTTGGCTTTTTTATTCAGCTTACTGGTATTAATACAGTCATGTATTGCAGCGCCGATATTTTCCGCTCAGTAGGCATTTCAACCGATTCTGCCATCTGGCAAACGGTAATCATTGGGACGATTAATTTAATCGGAACCATCATTGGCATGTCAATTATCAATAAAGTGGGACAACGAAAACTGTTGCCTGGCGGATCACTGAAAATGACAAGTTGATTTTCAATACGAAAGCTTATACATCGTCAAGCTTTATCCTGAAAAATAAACTAAAAAACCCATAGTAAGTGTCGAATATTGTTTCACTGGTGGATTTGGTAAAGAGCATTAATAAAAACTAAATATAAGGCAAAATGAAAAAATCATTCTTTTGTTTACTAATCATTTTATATACAGGTATTTCTTTCGCCCAGGAGCCGCAGGCAACCGATGTTTGGGTCGTTTTTAAAACCCACTTCGACCTGGGTTATACCGATTTACCTGAAAATGTTTTCGCCAGATACCGTGGAGAAATGATGGATAACGCCCTGAAGGCTATCGGGAAAAATAAACTGCGACCCCCGGAAAAACGTTTTTCGTGGACTGTGGCAGGTTGGCCGCTACAAACTCAGATACTGGGCCCCTTGCAGACACCTGAGCGAAAAACCAGAATTGAAAAAGCTATTTGTGAAGGTTCTTTGGTGGTTCACGGGCTTCCGTTTACCATGCATACCGGGTCGCTTGATTACGAAGATTTGATTCGTGGATTGGGATACTCATCTGCCGTTAACCGTACTTACGGACTTCCTTTGACGATCAGTGCAAAAATGACAGATGTCCCCAGCCACTCATGGGTAATGCCTACTTTGTTATATCATGCAGGAATAAAATTCTTGCAGTTGGGCTGTAATGCGGCCAGTCAGTTTGTGCGATTCCCTGAATTATTCTGGTGGGAAGGACCTGATGGTTCCAGAATACTCTGTCAATATACTGCCGATTACGGGTCTGAAATAAAGCCATCAAGAACCTGGCCGCATCATAATTATTTAGCGATGCGAATGACGGGGGACAATTATGGACCGCCAACTGAGCAGGATATTGATCAGCTTTTGGCCTGTGCTGAAAAAGAATTGCCGGGAGTAAGGATCCATCTCGGAACCCTTGATGATTTTGCAAAAGCCATTTTCGCGGAGAATCCAATCTTGCCGGTTATTAAAGGTGATACACCCGACGGTTGGGCCCATGGATTAATGTCAATGCCTCAGGAATCGAAAATTGCCCGAAATATTCGGGCTCTTGAACCTGCATTGGATGTCTTGAATACTCAAATGGGAATTTGGGGAATCAGCACTTTGCCTTTAGCCGAAAAACTTGCAAAAGCATATGAGCAGAGCCTGCTCTATGGCGAACATACCTGGGGAATGAGCGCCGGGTTTGGTCCAAGGTTCGATTATGGAGAGGTTTGGAAGCAATGGGTTTCAGAAGCCAATGCAGAACTTGCAGCTGAAGGAAAAGATGACTCAAAAATCGGGTTTAAAGCTAAATGGTTAAAGTCGTACGATGCACATCGGAAATATATTTATAATGCCAGAGATATTGTAATGCCAGAGTTGGATTACCGGCTAAACTTGCTGGCAAAATCGGTTAAGGTTTCCGGAAAACGATTTGTCGTTTATAATCCTCTTCCATGGAAACGTTCGGGGATAGTGGAAATCCCTTCGGGTGAAGGAAAATCATTATTTGTAAAAGATGTTCCTCCAAACGGATATGTTACGATTTCGGAAAAAGAATTAAAAAATGAACCCGTTTCTTCGGATAAAAAGTCCAAACTTATTACCCCAAATTTTACTGCCATTTTCGATTTGAAAAAAGGGGGAATTTCTTCGTTAAAAGAGTCGGGAAGTAATCGGGAATTAGTTGATCAATCTTCTTCTTATGTTATTGGCCAATTTTTACACGAACGATTTAGTTCCAATGAAATTGATTTATGGAAGAATACCTATGGAATTTCGAATATTTGGGGGATACATGATTATGGTAAATATGGAATGCCGGGAGCTGACAAAGTTCCCTATCTGGCATTTACTCCTGATCATTGGAAAATATCAGTTTCTCATACCCCTGTTGCGGATGTTGTTGTTTTATTAACAGATGATAATCAAGGATTTGCAAAATATTACACTTTGGTTTTCACCTTCCCGCGCAACGAAGCATATGTTGATGTTGAGTGGAAAGCAGATACCAAAACTGCTGAAAAACATCCGGAAGGTGGCTGGTTATGTTTCCCGTTTGCTGTTAATAAACCAACATTCACTATCGGAAGATTGGGGGGGCCGATAGATCCTGCATTTGATATCATCCCGGGGAGTGCAAGATATCTGATGGATGTTAATACAGGCGTGGCAGTTACTCAGGCTGATCATACAGGCATGGTATTGTCAGCTATAGATTCACCTCTGCTGAGTTTTGGAGAACCCGGCTTGTGGAAGTTTTCGATGTTCTATGTCCCAAAAAATCCTGCTGTTTTTGTCAACCTTTACAACAATATGTGGAATACCAATTTCCCGCTTTGGCAGGAAGGCTCATGGACAGAACGGGTGCGTATCTGGTCTAAACCAAAGAATGTGCAAACTGTTGCCAACCTGACTACCAAATCGTGGGAAGCCCGCTTGCCTTTATTGGTAGGATCTGCAGAGGGTGAAGCCGGAAAATTAAAAGATAAAAATCAAGGGCTGACACTTTCCCGTGAAGGAATATTGGTGACTGCATTTGGCGCAAATCCCGACGGCGACGGAACTATTTTGCACTTTTGGGAACAGGCCGGGATCTCAGGTCCCTGCACGGTGAAATTACCCGGCGGCATCAAATATATCAACGCTCAGCCGGTAAACCTGCGCGGTGAAAAACAGGGGGATCCGATTGAACTTAAAAACGGAGAATTTGCTTTTGATTTAAAAGCTTATGCACCGGCCAGCTTTATTCTAAAGTAGAGGTAATAAATCTTAAAATCATTTTTGTTATGAATAAAATACGATATACTGCTTATGGTATGATGGTGTGTTTATTGCCACTTAACTTATTTGCTCAGACCGATAACAATCTTCGCGAAGGCGATAAAACCGATCCGGCTAACAATCCCATTTATAACTATTATGAATGGAAAAACGAAATTCCCGAAAATTGTCCTTTTGAAAGGTCAACAGCTATTAAGGGAGTGGTTTTCTCGGGACGATATGCCAATTATACCGGCGCCGACACCTGGTACTTGCAGTCGGGTCCCGATGGGAATATGTATTCGGCCTGGACGGATGGAAAAATCGATGGATTCTCGACAAACTCAAATATCCGTTCACAGTCGACGGGACAGGCAAAAATTACCGGGACCGATCCGTTAAACCTGAAATTTGAAAATCTGGGGAGGATGTGGAGCGGCGGAGCGAATTATTATCCATGCGTAAGCCTGATCGTTGATGGTACTTTTTATATAGGAACCTACAACGCATTTAATGATGAAGGTTACTTTAACGGATTCCGATATTCAACAAACTGGGACCATTTTACTGAAAATACGGAACGCGATTGGAAGAATCCCTGGTGGACCAATGCGATTGATTTGGATGGAAATTTTTTTAACGAAAACGGGAAAGCAAAATTCCGTACCCCACATGCGGTAAATTTCGATCGCAACAATAAAGCTCCGGATGGGATGGTATACCTTACCGCGCACGGCTATAGTTCAGGGAAAGGGACGAATAACTGGGATAAGGGGGATGCGATATATCTCTGTCGGGTAAAAGCAAACACTACCGATATCATAAATTCAAAAGCATACGAATTTTTCAGTGGGCTAACTAACACAGGAAAAGCAATTTGGAAGTCGGGAGTTGAAAATGCAAAGCCGATCCTCGACTGGCCAAATAATCTGGGTAGCGAGAGTATTACCTGGTTTCCCGCATTAAAAAAATATATCACTAGTGTCTATTAATTTATGTTAAAAAGCATCGAACTCCAATTGCAGCTG
>JBAXOA010000114.1:0-13550 GCA_037133495.1 Mariniphaga sp.
ATTTATGATTTGGCACCTCATAGCTATGCTTTGCCTGGGCACCGGTTCCCTTTGTGCCGTCCCCAAAATCCCAGTTATAATTCAACTTGTCAACAGCGTCTTTAACGGTTCCCTTGAACAGTGATTCCAAAGGAGTGCATCCCGCATTCGGAGAAACATCCACCGAAAAGGAGGGTTTTCGCTTCACCAAAACTGAAGCGGTATCACTGTGGCAGCCATATTTTGAAACTACATTTAGCCGGATATTGGCCTGAGGGTGGTCGGTCAGATTAAAAATAAGCGGCCCTTGGGTTGAGTTAGGATTTTGTATGATTTCAATAGCAGTAAATTCTGACAGATTCCAAAAATAAGTATCCAATTGCCCTCCTGTGCCGGCATATGATATGGAATGATTTTCTTTTTCGAGGCACATAGCCGGAAGCGCTGTAAAACCAACCGTTGGAATTGGTGCTACATAAACCATGCTGTCAATTTTAACCTGATTTGTACACCCTTTACTGGTAGTAACTTTTAACATCACCGGATAATAACCTTCCTTTTGATAAGTATTGGAAGGATCAGCTTTCGCTCCGCTTAAAACATTTCCATCACCAAAATTCCAGTCATAAGTAACTGTTTCGGTATTTTGAGCCACGAATTTGGTGGTAAACGGTTCACAACCTATACTATCCAGTACCTTCATCTGAAGATTAGGAATAACTTTAATATCCCTGAGGGTTTTATCATTTGGACAACCCTGATCGGTAACAGTCAATTTTAAATCGCGTGTAGCGCGGTTAATTCCCAACGGAACGATATAGGTGTCAACACCGATACCATGAACAATGGTATCCCCTCCAAAAACCCAGGTAAAATCAGATGCAGCCCCCGCATTTCCCGAATATTTAACATTTAAATTATAATTATAACAAGTTGTGGAGTCAATCGAGAAATCTATAGATGGAGTTTTTCGGAATCCCAATTGAACCACTGAATCTGCATAACAAGAAAATTCATCCGTTGCCCTTATTTTTAGGTTGTAAGTCCCAAAATCGGGAACAGTAACATTGAGATTATTAAAAATGTAATTGTCTGTCAGCCGTTGAGCAGTAAAGCTTCCTTTATCTGCTGAAACATTAAGAAGTGTAGACTTTTGACCGCAAATCAAGGTGTCGAGTCCAGAAAAATTGAATTTGGGTTTATTTGTGAAGGAAATATTGATCGTATCTTTAGCCTTACAACCATATAAATTAATTGCCTCAACGGAATATTTCCCCGGATATGAAGCGGTTACCTTTTGATCTTTTGGATTTTGCAGAGGAGTACTCCAGGAATATGCAGAATAATGACCTTGCAAGCCCGCATCCAGTAAAATCGTGGCAGGATTACAAATGGTGGTATCATTTCCCAAATTAATAACCGGCTTACTTACCTGTAACTGAACACTGTCTTGTAAAACACACCCATCAGCGTTTGAAACTTTTACTTTATACCAACCACTATTGGCAATTTGAATCGCAGATGTTGTCTCTCCAGTACTCCACAAATATTTATCAAAGGCATTTCCGGCATTAAGAGTTAGAGTAGGACCACCATCGCACCGAACAAGCAATTTATCACCATTCGAATTAATATTGCTTCCCAAATCAAGGACGATGTCAAGGTTGAAACCAACACCATAACCATAGGCCTCTACACCTCCAAAACCATAAACATATGCAATAAAACCTTTCCCAGGCTCAGTTGATTCGATATAATGATCTCCTTTTGCAAGACTAATCTGCGCATAGGAATATCCGGTACCACTCAGTGACACAAATGGCACGACTAAATTGTCAAGCTTAATTTTACCAACAACATCATCTTTTACAACAACATTGATAAAGAATTTGCTGTTAATCTTAGCTGATTCATAAGCGACAAAAGCCACCTTCTCACGAGTCTGATTGACCGGACTGACAATTACCATAAAGGGGTCTCCATCCCCATTTGTATAGGTTTTGTCGACACTGTTAGAGTTACTGAATTGCGCCAGAAGTACCGGCTTATCGCTCTCAATCAGAGAGGGTTCGTTGTATAGCAGCATAAACTCGTAAAACGCTCCTTTATTCAAAACAACCGGAGATTTATTTCCAATTCTCACAGTAGTATTATCTTCAGCAGCCATAATACGGTAAGTATCCTCGTGACGAGTTTTAAGCGGTACTGTAATAAATTTTCTGCCCCAGGTTTGTAATGGCGGCATCTGTTCATACAAATGATCCCATGCCGATACACTGGCATCCGCAGGAACAGTTGTTGATAACGAACCGGAATAAAGTGCGACTGGCTTATTGCTGGTAATATAACTTCCGGTCAGATCTCCCTGGCCAGGATAAAGTGGAACAGGCAGATTCTCAGATTGAACCTGATACACTTCACCCTTGTTGAGCGTAACCGAAAAAGTAGCATTCGCAGGTTTTCCCTTGTCGGTAACTTTACTCGGAGCGATCTGAATAAGCGTATTATCCTGAGAAGCGACTAAAAGAAATTCACTATTCCTTCCACTGCCTGAATTAATGCCGTTTCCGTTAATATGTGGAGTATAGCACATGGCATAATATTCATTTCCAAGCGATACCGCAGGAAAAATCAAAGCTACTTCAGACGAACTGTCACTCCAATTAAGCGCATAAACATTAAGCGGTTTATCCGAAACCAGGTGAATTGCCCTTTCCTGGATACTCTCGGACCCTGTCGCTTCAACCAGATGCCAGTCTATCATTATTTTAAGAGGAATATTCGGCAATACTGTTCCGCTAAAAGACGGAGTGCTGGATTTTCCAATAAATATTTGATATTTGCAGGTATAGCTCGATGTAAGTGTAACCTCGTTATAGTGACCTACCTGGTAATTTCGCCCCTCCATAAAACCAAACCAAAAATCAGTTCCCTCAGTAGATTTTACACATGGATCAGTAAGCCCGAAGACATTTGTCACACCAAATAACAGGAATAAAACAGTTAGTCGGGTCAATCTCATTGTTCGATAAATTTGGGGTTGAATTTAGGTGATTTTAAGCAAAAAACAATTTTCAATATACCAGCATTAATGCGCCGGTCTGACGATGCTTCCGGCCTAGAAAATCAGTGAAATTCAGAATCCAGACATAGGCTCCGGCCGGAGCTAAACCGCCATTTTTCATCCGGCCATCCCATCCTTTGATCTCTTCCTTTGCTTCAAAAAGTACGTCATTCCAACGGCTTAATATTGTGAAGTGGTACCCTTGCGGAGTAATTCCTTCCGAAGTAAGCAGGAAGATTCGATCCGTTTCATTTCGTGCGTTTGGAGAAAATCCGTTTGGCGGAAACAAGCGGTCGAACGCAACCAACAGATTTTGAGAAACAGTGTCGGTACAAAGATCGGTATTTGAAACCTCCAGCATTATTTTCTGGTGACCCATCTTCACGAAATGATAGGACAGGTTCTGCAACGAAGAGGTCGTTCCATCGCCGAAATTCCACAACCAGCCGGTTGCACCTTTGCTCGTATCGGTAAACTTAACATCAGGTTTATCGTTGTAAACTACTTTATTATCCATTGTAAACGCCGCGACGGGCTTGGGATAGGTTCGCAGAAAGTTGTTATTTGTCAATGTATTCGTACATCCGGTTACCGAAGACTTCCCCGTCAGGGTAATATTATATTTTTGATCGGACTGACCGAACCGGTGCGACACCGGTGACCCTGCCCCATTTGATCCGTCGCCAAAATCCCAGCTAAAGAATATATTGTCAACTGCATCCAAAATAGCAGCAGATAACTGCGGTTCAAAAGGGACACATCCGGCGAGAGCGTCGGAATGCATCAAAAAATCGGGTTTCCGCTTTAATAAAATTGTTGCAGGTGCACTTTCGCAACCAAATTCCGAAATCACTTTTAAACCAACTGTTGCTGTTGGCTGGGTTTTTAAATCAAAACCTAACGGACCTTGTGTCAGTAAAGGATTGGTGATGATCTCAGATGGATCGAAATGGGTCAGATCCCAATAATATTTGTCATTAATATTTCCTGAACCTGAATAAGAAATTTCATTCAGTCCCGGGTTCAGACAATCTCCGGCAGAAAGGGTAAAACCTGCTGTTGGAATCGGTGCAACATGAACAATGCTGTCAATCCTCACCTCATTGGTGCAGCCCTGGCCACTTGCGACAACGGTAGTAACTTTGAGTTTCACATCATAATAACCGGCGTTCTGATAGTTATGAAAGGGATGATTGTCTTTTCTTGCAATTGGCGTACCATCACCAAAATCCCAGTCATAAACTACCACTTCCGTATTCTCAGCAATAAATTCAGCATTAAAAGGGGCACATCCAAGATTGTCAATAATATGCATATCCAGATTAGGAATAACTTTTATATCTCTCTGAATGAAAGAATTGGAACAACCATCCTGAGTAACGGTCAATGCAAGGTTACGCTGGGAACGATTGATGCCCAATGGTACTACCAGCGAACTTAGGCCGGTCTCATTGGCAATGGTATCTCCGCCAAATTCCCATATAAAACCGGCAGATGCGATTGAAGCATCTCCAACATAACTGACACTCAGATTATAACCTGAGCAGGTTTTATCATCTATCGTGAAATTGACTGTCGGAGTTTTATTAAATGCCAGATCAAAATTTGTTTTAACAGGACAGTAGGTATGAATAGCGGTATAGACCATCGGATAAATACCAAAATCGCGTACTACAACGGCCAGGCCTGAAACAGTGGCACGGTTACCAACACTTTCCAAAGAATAACCTGCGGCATTTGTGGTAATGGTTAGCAGAGTTGCTTTCGAACCGCCGCAACTCAGCTTCTCAAGTTGGGCAAGATCAATCACAGGATAATCATGGACAATAACTTTTGATACACTGGTTCCGGTACATCCTTTGTCAGTAGTCGCGGTAACGCTGTACTGACCCGATGTTTCAACAGTAATTGTCCGGGTTGCCGCTCCGCCATTCCAGCTATAAAGCGGATAATTTCCTGGATCGAGCGTAATTTTATCTCCTTTGCAGATATTCTCCTCCGCTTTGAGCAGCGAAACCGGCTTCGGATTTACAGGTACTGTAAAACTTGCCGTATTGCTGCAAATTCCACGCAATCCATTAACCGCATAGGTGGTAGTAACTAAAGGAGTTGCTACCGGGTTCGCGATGGAGGCATTTGAAAGAGATCCGGCAGGTGTCCAGATATAAGTGGCAGCAACCGGACTTTGCTCCGGCTGATTAAGCACAATACTCGTTCCCTCACAAATTGCAGAAATGGCACTGGCATTAAAAAGCATTGTATTGACCTGCAAATCCACAGTGGCAGACAAATTTAGAATAGGATCATCAGAATATCCGCCAAATTCAATCAAATACCCTTGTGGCGTATCATTTAAGCCATTGCCACCCGTATTTGGAAGGTCATTCCATCTCAATTGGGCGGTTGATTGCCCCGAAGAAAATAAAATATGAGCATAATCTTCGTTATTCCCGGAGTCATTCGGCTCATTGGTATTCCAATTGTTAAAACGCCCCAGATAGGGTCCTGTACCGGGTACTCCCATCAGGTAACTTGCCCCTTTCCCATTCCAAAACAACCGGCCTGTTCCATTGTCTTCCAATGCTTCCGGTCCGGTGACCCAGCGCCATTCACCTTCGATTCTGGCATCTGAAGCCCCGATCCATCCCACTCCCTTTGTTTTGATTTTGATAAAATCATTTTCAACCTGACTGGTGATGGTCGCAAGGTAACCCCTTAATCCATAGTACATCATAGCGTTCGACTCTGCATCAGCCTTTGCACCTTGCCATGAAATAAGAGAGGCGCTAACATAACGGTAAAAATGACCGGTTGCAGGAAGATAATCCACATCATTTAATGAAATCGTTATTTTTCGAAAATTGGGGGAAGGTCTATTATTTGTATTATGATAGGTGATGGTACGAATTGCATCGACGTATTCCTGAACGGATACACCACCTGTCAGTTCAAGTGTTCCGGGTGTTGGTTGGCTTTGCTTTAATTTTCCAATATAGACCAGTTCGTCTTCGCCAGGAATGTAACCCTCGCTAAACGATATTTTCATCCCCAAAATATTCGGAATCCCTTCAATCGTGAGGTCTTTGGCTATAAAAATCGATTCGGTGCAATATTGAACCGGTGAACTATTATTTAATTTAATGGTGAAAGGATCAGCTCCTTTTGCATCAAAAATTAACAGACTAAATATCAGAAATATAAACTGTTGAATATTCAATTATTTTTAGTTTTTTCTATTTATGATAAATATGGGATTCTTCAATTTACAGCTTTTTAAAATTATTTAAATTTTCAGTAAATAAGCGCTACCGTGCCGGTCTGACGATGCTTCCGGCCTAGAAAATCAGTGAAATTCAGAATCCAGACATAGGCTCCGGCCGGAGCTAAACCGCCATTTTTCATCCGGCCATCCCATCCTTTGATCTCTTCCTTTGCTTCAAAAAGTACGTCATTCCAACGGCTTAATATTGTGAAGTGGTACCCTTGCGGAGTAATTCCTTCCGAAGTAAGCAGGAAGATTCGATCCGTTTCATTTCGTGCGTTTGGAGAAAATCCGTTTGGCGGAAACAAGCGGTCGAACGCAACCAACAGATTTTGAGAAACAGTGTCGGTACAAAGATCGGTATTTGAAACCTCCAGCATTATTTTCTGGTGACCCATCTTCACGAAATGATAGGACAGGTTCTGCAACGAAGAGGTCGTTCCATCGCCGAAATTCCACAACCAGCCGGTTGCACCTTTGCTCGTATCGGTAAACTTAACATCAGGTTTATCGTTGTAAACTACTTTATTATCCATTGTAAACGCCGCGACGGGCTTGGGATAGGTTCGCAGAAAGTTGTTATTTGTCAATGTATTCGTACATCCGGTTACCGAAGACTTCCCCGTCAGGGTAATATTATATTTTTGATCGGACTGACCGAACCGGTGCGACACCGGTGACCCTGCCCCATTTGATCCGTCGCCAAAATCCCAGCTAAAGAATATATTGTCAACTGCATCCAAAATAGCAGCAGATAACTGCGGTTCAAAAGGGACACATCCGGCGAGAGCGTCGGAATGCATCAAAAAATCGGGTTTCCGCTTTAATAAAATTGTTGCAGGTGCACTTTCGCAACCAAATTCCGAAATCACTTTTAAACCAACTGTTGCTGTTGGCTGGGTTTTTAAATCAAAACCTAACGGACCTTGTGTCAGTAAAGGATTGGTGATGATCTCAGATGGATCGAAATGGGTCAGATCCCAATAATATTTGTCATTAATATTTCCTGAACCTGAATAAGAAATTTCATTCAGTCCCGGGTTCAGACAATCTCCGGCAGAAAGGGTAAAACCTGCTGTTGGAATCGGTGCAACATGAACAATGCTGTCAATCCTCACCTCATTGGTGCAGCCCTGGCCACTTGCGACAACGGTAGTAACTTTGAGTTTCACATCATAATAACCGGCGTTCTGATAGTTATGAAAGGGATGATTGTCTTTTCTTGCAATTGGCGTACCATCACCAAAATCCCAGTCATAAACTACCACTTCCGTATTCTCAGCAATAAATTCAGCATTAAAAGGGGCACATCCAAGATTGTCAATAATATGCATATCCAGATTAGGAATAACTTTTATATCTCTCTGAATGAAAGAATTGGAACAACCATCCTGAGTAACGGTCAATGCAAGGTTACGCTGGGAACGATTGATGCCCAATGGTACTACCAGCGAACTTAGGCCGGTCTCATTGGCAATGGTATCTCCGCCAAATTCCCATATAAAACCGGCAGATGCGATTGAAGCATCTCCAACATAACTGACACTCAGATTATAACCTGAGCAGGTTTTATCATCTATCGTGAAATTGACTGTCGGAGTTTTATTAAATGCCAGATCAAAATTTGTTTTAACAGGACAGTAGGTATGAATAGCGGTATAGACCATCGGATAAATACCAAAATCGCGTACTACAACGGCCAGGCCTGAAACAGTGGCACGGTTACCAACACTTTCCAAAGAATAACCTGCGGCATTTGTGGTAATGGTTAGCAGAGTTGCTTTCGAACCGCCGCAACTCAGCTTCTCAAGTTGGGCAAGATCAATCACAGGATAATCATGGACAATAACTTTTGATACACTGGTTCCGGTACATCCTTTGTCAGTAGTCGCGGTAACGCTGTACTGACCCGATGTTTCAACAGTAATTGTCCGGGTTGCCGCTCCGCCATTCCAGCTATAAAGCGGATAATTTCCTGGATCGAGCGTAATTTTATCTCCTTTGCAGATATTCTCCTCCGCTTTGAGCAGCGAAACCGGCTTCGGATTTACAGGTACTGTAAAACTTGCCGTATTGCTGCAAATTCCACGCAATCCATTAACCGCATAGGTGGTAGTAACTAAAGGAGTTGCTACCGGGTTCGCGATGGAGGCATTTGAAAGAGATCCGGCAGGTGTCCAGATATAAGTGGCAGCAACCGGACTTTGCTCCGGCTGATTAAGCACAATACTCGTTCCCTCACAAATTGCAGAAATGGCTCCACTATTAAAAAGCATTGTATTAACTTGTAAATCAACCGTTGCGCTAAGATCCAGGACAGGCTCCCCGGGGTATCCGCCATACTCAATTAAATAGCCCTTAGAAGCATAATCACCCGATCCGCCTGAATTGGGCAAATCATTCCATTTATAGGATTCGTTAGGCTTTGATGGGAAAACAGTGATATGTGCATAATTTTCAACACCATTGACATTATTGGGTTCGCCGGTATTCCAATTAGTGTAGGCATTCTGGTAAGGTCCGCTGCCTGCAGTATAAAACCGACGACCTAATCCATTGTCTTCCAAACCTTCCGGACCGGTAACCCAGCGCCATTGTCCCTCAGTAGCCGCATCCGATGCGCCTATCCATCCCACTCCCTGAGTTTTAATTTTAATAAAATCGTTTTCCGCCTGACTGGTAACTGTAGCGAGATAACCCCTCAAGCCATAGTACATCATGGCATCTGATTTTGCTTCTGATTCTGCGGCGGCCCACGATATTCCCGGTCTGGAAACAAAACGGTAAAAATGCCCGGTTGCAGGAAGATAATCTACATCATTTAATGAGATTGTTATTTTCCGAATACCCAGGGTTGGACCGCTTTTTGTGTTTTTGTAGGAAATAGAACGGATGGCATCAACATAATCCTGAACAACTGAGGTTCCTGTCAGTTCAAGCGTACCTGGAGTAGGTTGACTTTGTATTAATTTCCCGGTGTAGATCAGCGCATCCTCACCTGCATTATATCCTCCGCTAAAAGAAATTTTCATCCCAAGAATATTGGGTGATCCTTCGATAGTCAGATTTTTTGCTATCATGACCTGATCGGTGCAGAACTGAACAGGTGCAGCATCATTCAATTTAATGGTAAAAGGATCCGCTCCCTTCGCATAAACAGCAAAAAGGTTAAAGAGCGCAAATATGAACAGATGGATTTTCAATTAATTTATAGTGATCAGCATTGGATTTATCATTATTTTTCAATGTGACAACGTTCACCAAATATGGTACTTCCAATTCTGACCATCGTACTTCCATTGGCAATAGCATGCAAATAATCGTGCGACATCCCCATGGATATTTCGCAAAAAGTATTCTTATTATTGAAGAAAAGTATTCTTAATTTTTGATAAATCTGGCGCAGGAGGTCAAATTCTGAATCTACCTGCTCTGCGTCATCAGTATAGGTCGCCATTCCCATTATGCCTGAAATAGCAACATTTTGTAAATCAGACAACTCAACCGATGTAAACAGCTGATCTGCAGCTTCGGGAGCAAAACCAAATTTACTTTCCTCGCTTGCCACATGAAATTGAAGAAGGCATGGAATCACCCTTCCGGCTTTAAGCGCTTCGTCGTTGATGGTCTTTAATATTTTCAGACTATCAACCGAATGGATCATTGAAATGAATGGTGCGATCATTCGCACTTTATTTGACTGCAGATGACCTATAAAGTGCCATTGTATATCTTTTGGCAATGACTCCCGCTTGCGGACAAGTTCCTGTACTTTATTCTCCCCGAAGATCCTTTGTCCTGCCTGATATGCCTCCATAATTTCTTCGTTGCTTTTTGTTTTTGAAACAGCAACGAGCTGAACATCAACAGGCAAACTAGTTCGAATTTGATTTAGGTTAGATTCAATTGTCATTTTTCTGAATTTTCATTCAAATGTAGCAAAAAGTGATCATATAGTGAATAAGTGTGCTAATGAAATTCATCACTGGTATAGAATCCTTTCCTACTATTTTTTTACCTTTACGGCCAAACAAAATTGGTTTGAACCATTTACAATCGCATGAAGAGATACCTTTTTTTACTGCTGATAACCGGTTATTCTATTACTTCATTTGGACAACCGAAGAATTTTATAAATGAGCTCTATATCGGGGTAAAAGGGGGAGAGACTTTTTCAAAGGTGCGATTTTATCCGAATGTAATTGAATCATTCCATCAAGGAAATACTGGCGGGATAATGTTCCGGCTAATTTCTGAACCACATATTGGATTTCAGGTAGAAGTCAATTACACCCAAAAAGGATGGAAGGAAGATTCCGTTGGCTATTCCCGGCAATTAAACTACGTGAATTTACCTGTCATGACCCATATAAATATTGGAAATAAAGCCTTCCGTTTTACACTTAATCTTGGTCCGGAAATTGCTTTTCGGATTTCTGAGAAGGAACATTTCAATACAGCAGCTACAATTACACCCGGCGAGGTTGGTTATCGCGAATATTTTGGCAAACCAACGGAGAGTCAGTTCGATTTTCTGTTTACCGCAGGTATTGGAATGGAGTATCATCTTATAAGTGGCGGGGCATTTTCCCTGGAAGGACGAGCCTTTTATAGCCTCCCCAATCTTTTTAATCCCGACAATTATTCCTACAAAATATCTCAAAGTAATGGTGCACAGGTGACCCTTGCCTATCTGTTTCAATTCAGAAAAAAGAAAAAGAAAATAAATTAAAAGATCAACTTATTTCAGGCAACCATCTTTCCAATAAATCACAACAGTTTAACACCTTTTCGATCAAATCGTCAGGAGTATAAAAATAATGATTCGATGCTTCGAAGCCCAACCGTGAATCGCTGATTTGCAAAATATACATTCGCTTCGCCAAAACAATTTCATTCCGTAAAAGAGCCTCCAATCCCTTTATTGTCAATTGTCTCACATTGCGCTCCTTTTCCGAGGACAAACGATCTCTTAGCGTTATAAAATTCGCCTGATTAGCAGCACTCCTGCAATGGATGGCAACTGTTTCTGCAACATTGCATTCCCGCTTTAGCGCAATACTTTCTTTCTCCGAAAGTGTCAGACCTTTGATTTTTTCTTTCAGTTGAACCAGTCCCTGATCAAAGCCATCAGCAATTTTAATTAGCTGGGATATGAATATATTCACAGGATAGGCTCCTGTCCAGGCTGTTACATCATCATAAGGAATACCAACCATTGTGGCACTATAACGGGTAGGTGCCTCCCAGAGAAGATTTGAGGGTCCGGCCTGCAGTGGAGCAGTATATAAACCGGAGCCAAAGGGAAACTCACTGAAAGCAATACTGTATTGTTGCCATGCTTGCACAACAGCAGCACCTGCAATTCCATAGCGTCGCTTTGCAACCTGCTCCATGGCCTGCAGAGGAGATAATGTCGGGTTATTCCCGATTACAGCCACAACTTCGAGGTTTGGCGATGGATAACCACCCAATGTCCAGCCTAGCATCAACCCGTTAACCTGAGCTTTCCTAAGATTTGCAGCGTGGTGCGCCACATTTCCCAATGCTGGAATATAAGGGACTGCTGCAATTTCCCAGGTATTCCCTGCCTGAATTTTAGCAATGGTTTTCAATCCTCTTCTGCGGGCAAGCTCCCAGTGACGCTGAGCACGAGGTCCCGGGCCAATGGCCGAAATAGAATATTCGCCGATTTTACTTTTAACTCCTCCTCTTTCAATCGGCAGATCCCATTCACTCACACTCATTAACGCAACCTTAGATGGCAGAGCGGAAATAATGCCGTCTGCCCATTCGTCGCGCCAACCCCAGTCCCAAACAATTAACTGAGGCATTTTACCTGATAATTTTCCTCCCGAATGTTGCTCAAAATTTCGGATACCTTTTTCAATTCCATTCTGATAGGTCGTATTTAACCCCGCAATTACCGCTGCCGGTGAATGTTTACTGCAACGAGGACATCCTGCACCCTTTCCATGAGACCAGCAATTAGTAGGATTTTCGGATGCTGTGATGGAGAAAAAACCCGCCAGATTGGGAATAGCTCCTGTGATGATTGCCAGGGAGTCTGCTAAATATTTTTGCACGGCAGGGTGACTGGTGCACAATGTAGCCTGATCGCCGACTATAACCCCTTTAAGTTCTGGATGATGTTCAAAAAATGAAAGTGGCAGAGTTCGTGGCTCGTTCAAATAGAGGAAAATTCCAATTCCCTGTTTTTTAGCACGGACAACTAATTTCTTCAGATTTTTAAGTCGCTGTTCCCAATGATTACTCAGAAAAGGATCCCATGGGAACGGTGTGATTTTTGAGAGAACAATATGGATCCAGGTACTGTCCATTCCAGATGCAACCATCCTGGAAAGAAACCCATCCGGAAACGGATCGATCGACGGATCAAGCAATGGATCGCCAAAAAGCGCAAAATACGAATAACCAAAGCGGGGAGAAAATCCCGCTACTGCCCTATTTGTAAAAGTATCTTTCGGCTCAGGTGGGGCTGACAATTCATCAACAAAATGGAATAAAGGTTCTTTTACAAGAGGAATACCATCCGGAAATTCTTCATTCAATATTTTTTTAATCCATTTCGAATCATCCGGTTGACCCTTCAGTTCAGAATATAAAACCGGTTGGCAAAAAGGTTTAAGACTTCCAAGTTTAATGTAGAAGAAATCATCTTCCTGCAAAGTAAATGTAAGCTTCTCGTCCGTCCAATCCAATAGTTCCAACAACTGTTCTCTGGGTAACAAATGCCAGTTACACCGGATTATTGTGAGGTAGCTGCGCTGTTGCTGGTCCGCAGAAACAGGATTTGGCACTGATAGTCCCATTCCTTTTCCAATAGCTAATACATCATCTTTAACAGCTTTCACAACTTTTGCAAGTCGCTCTATCGGAACAAGGTGCCAGTTCCGCCATATGAAAGCATGTAGGGTGTTCGGAAAATGATGAAATACCAGAGCCCGTTTATCCACAGAATTAATGCCTGAATTTGCCAAGCCAACATTCCAATCGAACAGGAATCCACTCATAAGAAGGGTGCCGGAAACTAAAAATTTCCTGCGGGTAAAAATGCCGGAGTGATTATTATTCATAAGTTGGTGTTTTTTAAAAACAGAAAAGAAAGTTTTTCTCAAAAATATCTTTTGTAAAGCTAATCGTATTCTTTTTTATCTTTATTTTTGAACAAATAAGTAATGGTTAAAATATAATGTCGTATTTTACACCTACATTTTGCAAGAC
>JBAXOA010000115.1:0-13409 GCA_037133495.1 Mariniphaga sp.
CGCGGAAGTAGCTCAGTTGGTAGAGCATCAGCTTCCCAAGCTGAGGGTCGCGAGTCCGAGTCTCGTTTTCCGCTCTGAAGATCAGTAAGTTACATAGAAGTGTAAGTTGCTGATTTTTTCGTTTTATAAGTCTTTGCGAGGGGTCATGTAAACCAGGATTTACACATGAACGCCTTTTTTTCAGTTGTTTGCTATAAATCAAAGACCCTTTCCTATGGTGAAAACCCATTAATGCTTCAAATCTCTAAGAATGGTAAGCGAAAATACCAAAGTATCGGTGTTTCAATTGACCAGATTTTTATGAAGTTATTTTATTTGAAAGTTACAAGACGGCAAATGGGTTGTGATTTTTGCGTTATTTAAATTTTTTGACGGTTTTTTTGATCTTTAACAAACATGGCCGTACTTTTAGCCGGACCGTAATGAATATGTAACCTCCATGTAACCAATATGTAATATCAAGAGGTTATAATTGCATCGAAAGTTATAATAAATGTTAAAGTAAGAATTATTACATTCAATTATTATAATATTCGCTTAATTCTTTAACCCGACAGCGTTGATAAATTAGCACACTGAATATTTAACATTAATTATACTGAATAACTATGAATCTGGACAAAATTTTCGGATTTCTTGTTCCAAAAGATCGCAAGTTCTTTCCTCTGTTTATAGATGCATCCGATAATCTGGTCTTGGCTTCTGAACTGTTGATTAAGCTGATGAGCGAAAATGACCTGGTTCAACGTGAAGAATACATCAAACTGATTAAAGATGCTGAACATAAGGGAGATGATATCACCCATAATCTTCTGGTTAAGTTGAATGGAACCTTTATTACCCCTTTGGACCGGGAGGATATTCATCAGCTAATCTCGACCATTGACGATGTGGTGGACCATATTAACACTGCAGCAATCAGGACACATTTTTACAAATTACCAACATTCCCCATGGAATTCTCTAAAATTGCCGCCTATATTCACGCTGCGAACAAGGAGATACAAACGGTACTGCACGGCGTAAAGAATTCATCCGATTTTTTGAAATTTGCAAAATCATGTACAACTATCAGTACTTATGAAAGTGAAGTTGATTATTTGTACCAGGAATACCTCTCCAATCTTTTTGAACTGGAAACCAATGCTATTAATCTGATTAAAAAACGCGATATTCTGGCTTCTCTCGAGAAGGCAATTGATAAATGTGATGATGTGGCCAATGTCTTTTCGTCTATTATCGTTAAAATATCCTAAGGGCTATGAATTTTACCCTGTTAATTGTCATCATTGCACTGGCTTTTATTTTTGATTTTATCAACGGTTTTCATGATGCGGCTAATTCTATAGCTACTGTAGTGTCAACTAAGGTTTTGACTCCTTTACAGGCAGTTGTTTGGGCCGCATTCTTTAACTTTGCCGCTTATGCAATTTTTGAATTGCACATTGTGGATACTATCGCCAAGGTTGTTGATACTAATTTTATCAATCTTCAGGTGATTTTAGCTGGTGTCATTGCAGCAATTATCTGGAACCTGATTACCTGGTACCTGGGAATTCCTTCAAGCTCGTCACACACACTCGTCGGCGGATTTGCCGGAGCCGCTGTTGCTTATGCGGGCTGGGAAGTGGTTCATTCAGATAAGATTATTAAGATTGCCGCCTTTATTTTTCTTGCTCCTTTAATCGGGATGTTACTCTCTTATTTGTTATCCATCGCATTGTTATGGATTTTTAAAAGTTTTAACCCATTCAGGTTGAAGCGGTGGTTTAAAGTCGGACAGTTGCTTTCATCTGCAATGTTCAGTCTTGGTCATGGGGGCAATGATGCTCAAAAAGTTATGGGGATCATCTCTGCCTCTTTACTAGTCTATTTCAAAGCTGCAGATCCTGCCTCTATACCCGGCTGGGCTCATATCACGTTTGTCGATGGTAAAATTCATGCGATTCCTTTGTGGATTGTATATGGCTGTTATACTGCGATTTCAGCAGGAACTTTATTGGGTGGATGGCGAATTATCCGGACGATGGGAGGGAAAATTACCAAACTGACTCCATTTGAAGGGGTTGCAGCCGAAGGTGCAGGAGCCATTATGCTTTTTGGAACTGAGGCATTTGGCATTCCGGTTAGTACCACCCACACCATTACAGGTGCAATTATGGGCGTTGGATTGACCAAAAGGGTCTCTGCAGTAAGGTGGGGCGTTACAGTTAACTTACTTTATGCGTGGATTCTCACAATACCCGTATCAATGATCCTTGCCGCAACGATTTATTGGTTGTTTACACTGATCAATTTAGGTTAACCTCCACCGCACTGGTTCCAACGGTGTCATCTTTGATTACAATAAAATCCATTATATGAAAAAGTAACGAAAACAGGACCGAAATCCTGTTTTTTTCTTTTCTTTATAAAATTAAAAATAACTGATCAAAATGTTTTTTCATTATGAAATTTTCCATGCTTCTTTTAACCGCTTTCTTGTTGATGCTATTAAGTCCGGACAACGATATTTCGCAGTGGAGAGGTCCTGCCCGCGATGGCATTTATCCTGAGAAGGGGCTGCTGAAAATATGGCCTGCCGAAGGACCCGCTTTAAAATTTAAAATCGAAACGATCGGAAAAGGATTGTCACAGCCGGTAGTATATAAAAATATGATCTATATAACCGGTCTTAAATCCGATACACTGGATGTTATTTCGGCCAGCGATTTGGATGGAAAGTTGCTTTGGGAGAAAACATACAGTCATGCATGGATAAGAACATATCCGGAATCGCGTGGAACGCCAACTATCGAAAATGACCGGATTTACCTGATTGGCGGAATGGGTGACCTGGTTTGCCTGAGCACAAACGGTGGAGAAGAAGTCTGGAGAAAAGAGCCTCTAAAAGAATTCGAAGGCAAAAATATGTACTGGGGAAATGTGGAGTCGGTACTTTTAACCAGCGAGGCTGCTTTATACGTAACAGGGGGCGATAAAACTACCCTTGTAGCCTATCGTAAAAAAACGGGTGATGTACTTTGGAAAAGCAAAAGTATGGGTGGCAACAAAACTTATGCTTCGTCATCTTTAGTCGAATGGGCCGGAATGAAAATCGTGCTGGTACAAACTTCCAACGATCTGATCGGGATAGATGCAGGCAACGGAAATATCCTTTGGAGTTACAACACTATCCAGTATCATACTGAAAAAGGGAAAGGCGAAGCAGCAAACACCCCTCTTTTCTACAATGGAGACATTTTTATTACCTATGGCAATGAACAGCCTGCCATGCTTTTTCATATTTCAGACGATGGAAAATCGATTTCCCTGAAATGGAAAAACAATGTCCTCGATACGCATCATGGTGGATTGGTTTTACTAAACGGGGCAATTTATGGCTCAACGATGCTTGACAATACCAGGGGAAACTGGGCATCGGTTGATTGGGAAACCGGAAAAACCAACTGGGAGAAAGAATGGTTCACCAAAGGATCTGTTATTTCGGCCGATGGGATGTTATACTTTTATGAAGAAAAAGGGGGACATGTTGCTTTGGTTAACCCCGATACGAGCGACTTGAAAATAATCAGCACATTTCAGGTAAAAGGTGGTGAAGGACCACACTGGGCACATCCATCAATATACAATAAAATGCTGCTAATCAGGCATGGAAGCGTATTGCAGGTTTACGATATTAGGAATTAAACAAAATCGCACGGGAGTTTGGCTAATATGTTCTTAGGGATTGGTATGTTTGACTCTGCCAGAATCTGAAACCGGCATAATTTATTTTTAATGACATCGACAGACTTGGCAGATTTAAAAGAATCACCCCCAATTGCTTAGCTCAAATCGTTCACGTTGTTTATTTGTTGCGTTCCATAACCCGTCGAACCGGCAAACTAAACTTCTAAAATTCATCATCTTCTAATTTAAATTTCTTGTTAGTTTTAACCTGATCATTAAAAGAATTGGTTGCGTCTTTTTCATCCTTCATATTTTTTCTGATTAGATAAACAATTAAAACTATCACGCAAACTGCAAAAATGCCAATAACCGTCAAACTTGCTTTCATGGTTTCAATTTTCAATAAAGTTAATGCAATAATATCATATAAATCTTCTAATTTACAAAACGAACTACCAAAATCCGACTTGCCATGATGATTAAGGATGCCTGACGTTCGTGCATTATTTATACTTTCAGTTTTGCGTTTGCTATTATTATATTATCAATATATCTCATCTCTAAACAATTGCTTTGGCTCAGCAGAATTATATTTGTTTTTTTTGCAGAGAAATACCTGATAATTATACTTAGAACCCAACAGATTGATTCCTCAAGCCATGGAATAATGCCTTCCCCAAACAAAACATCTCTTTTTCTCTTCATTCGTAAGGTTGGTAGAGGTTTCATTTACCGATTTAAGTATCCTATTCCAATGCTCATCTGACTAATAATTTTCAAAGGTCAATGGAAATCTATTGTCGCTGTTAGGTTTTTTATTATAAGTCTGAATGTACTCTTTTAAACTTAAAAGAGGCAAACCATGTGGCAGCAAAACAACTCCAATAATAACCATTATGGATAAATAGAGATTGAGTATCAATTTTTTTCCCGTAAAATTTGTTCATAATAAACAGCGCCAAATTGAAACCGTAATTATATTTTTCGTCAAAACTGGTCTCAATATATTTTTCAAGATCCTCCGCGTTTTGCAAATCATATACTCGTCTTAATCTGTTGCTGTTAAATTTTATATAAAAATAATTGTTACTAAAGTTAAGTTAATAAAAGCTGAATGGCAAATATTTAGTCGGATGTCATTTGGAATAGCAAGGATTTGATTAAGTGTTGGTTTGGTAGCCCATTGCGATGTTTTTGGGGAAGAGGAAATAAAAAAGATCTCCGAAGGGTGAGGAGATCTTGGGAAAATGGCTTGAAGATGGCAATTTGATGATTTGAGCTGCGAATAAAGAGCAATCAGACAGAGGTTAGAGAACCAACGAGGTTTTTTTCTTTTTTAAGCAATGTAACTGCAATGTAACTGAATTGTATCCTTTTCATAATAAGATTTATCAAATATTTGTCCATTAGTCCAGGTATTTTCAATCTGTAGTATTGTGTCTTAAAATAGTTGTCAAATTACATAAAATACGGATGGACGATAAGGTATTTAATCTGAATGGTTCAATGGAGCGTTACTGAAATTCAATCAAATGGAAATTAATATAATAATCAGACCAATCTTATTTCTGGTTCTATTGGTTATAACGCATAACCAGTTGAAGGGAAGCGAACCAATATCAGAATTGACTGTATCTGAGGTGAATAAACATAAATTAAAAATTCTTACCTGGAATATCTACATGCTCCCTTTCTGTTCAAAGATTCACAAGAATTGTAAGCGGGCCGTAGCTATCGCTAAGGAAATTCCAGGATATGATTATGATATTATAGTATTTGAAGAAGCATTCGATTATCAGGCGCGAAAGATACTCCGGGATCAGCTAAAGGGTTATTATCCTTTTATGTATGGACCGGCCAATAAATCTTCATTTTCATTGAGGACAAACAGCGGGATATGGATATTAAGCAAGATTCCTCTTCAGAAACTGGAGCAGATAAAATTTAAAAATCGCTATGGCATCGATGCACTGGCCCGAAAAGGAGCAGTTTTGTTTGAAGGTGAATGGCAAGGTCAACCCTTTCAGATATTAGGGACCCATCTTCAAAATGACAGTCCCGACAGTGTTCGGTATGGGCAATGCCACGAAATTGCAGATAAGCTTTTGAGAAAATATGCAAAAATGGATATTCCTCAAATCATCTGTGGTGATTTTAATATCGAATTTGTTGAAAAAGTGGTCTATGGTAAAATGCTGAAAATTCTCGATGCTGAAAACGGAAGCTTAAATGGTGATTTACAGACCTCTTTTGATGAGGTTAACAACAAACTAGCCTTCAGGAAAAACGGAAAAAAACAATTAATTGATTATGTATTGGTTCGCAACAACAAATCAATCAAGGATATAGACAGAAATGTTTCAGCATTAAAAAATAATGTAAGGGATATCGTTTCAGACCTTTCGGATCATTACGGAATTGAGGCCATTATTCAATTCAATAATCCACCGGCAGAAGCCCTGACACTGTTACACTAATTTTAAATTCATAATCAATTCTGCACTGGATTAGGCTTGCTTCTGCATTAAGAATGCACAGAAACCACTGTGTTTAATAATTATAATGGTTCAGGATCTGCTTTTTTATGCACTTTTAGTTTTGAATGAGCCTCAACTAGCTCATTATCTTTCAGTAATAATTCCTGAAAGTCAGTCTCCTGATTAATTGTTTCTTTTATATGTTGATGATGGTGATCTTCTCTCAACACTTGATATTCCATATAGAAGGAGGGATTTTCATTTTCAAACATAAGAACAAGCCGGTCAATTTTATTGGAAAGCAGCTTTTTAGTCTTTTTGTTGATCTGCTTCATCTTCATTCCCACCTTTTCTTTTTCCGCCATCTCTTCATTATAAGGAAATATTGCCTTAATAAAGTTGAGTATTGCCTCCTCAAGATTTTTAATCATGTCAGGATTTAATCCGAACTCCTTTTCAAACTTGTTGGTAGCTTTTGCATTTTCAGGATCGAGTGCTGCTTTAATCTTACTGACAAATGTTAGCGCATATCCGCCGAACTTATTTACAACCAGCCAGATTCTTTTAGCAGTTTCTATTAATTCCAGATCCAGGCAGTTTTCAACATATTCATAATTAAGATGATACAATTTACGCTGTAACTTCTCTTTCTTTTTGTCGTGAGCGAAAACCTGCATAATCCGTACCACCGTCATTGTTCTGTCTTCTAATTCCTTTCTTCGTTCATTCTTTGTATTCTCAATAGCCGTTATGTCTTTATTTAATAAGGCTTGTAATTCCACCAACTTATCCTGATTCGAAATAAGCCGATCAACAGCGGTCTGAAATTTGGAAACCTTTTTCCATACTTCAGCATACCTGGATAAAATGCCTATTACCTGCATATTTCTCTCCATTTTGAAACTAAAATTCTCAATATTTTCCATAGCTATTTTAAATTTGTTTAAGCGATTCAACCAAATTTCCCGAGGTTTTATATAGGTTTCTGAATATTTTGATCGGATTAAAAGTACAAACGAAGTTAAAAAATAAACGACAATTCCAAGTTATATGAACTATTTTTTAGATTAAAATTATTCCTTTAAAGGATCATTTATTATAATATTTGATGGATGTGATTGTTAATTAAAGATGAAGCTGCTGATGGTTATTCAAAATATAAAGTGTATTTTACAAGCTTAATTTTAGTATTTAAGCCATGAAGTCGAAAAGTAGAATTTGTATTCGTCCATTTTTATTGGTCATCTTGTTAATTATAACTATCAGTTGTTCCAAAAAGGAAAATAACCCCCCTGTAATAACGGAAACAGTAACAGACATTGAAGGTAATGTTTACAAAACTGTGATGATAGGGACTCAGGTCTGGATGGCAGAAAATCTAAAAACTTCCAAATACCGGAATGGCGATTTAATTGGAACTACAACCGCGTCTGATTTGCCCAGAGACGGTTCATCCAAATATCAATGGGCATACGGTAGCAAAGAGAGCAATGTCGCTACATATGGAAGGTTATATACCTGGTATGCTGTAACTGATACCCGCAACATAGCGCCAACAGGCTGGCATGTCCCGAATTCCAGGGAATGGATGACACTTATAGATTTTCTGGGAGGTGAAAGTCTCGCAGGCGGTCAGCTAAAAGCAAAGGGCGAATCTCTTTGGATCTGGCCAAATACAGGAGCTTCTAATTCATCAGGTTTTACTGCTCTTCCAGGCGGTTTCTGGTCTGGAATATCGTACCAAATGGGTGAAACAGGCAACTGGTGGACTGTTGCCACCCCGAATGATTATCCACCTTTAAGGGCCTATTTTTTTGGCTTGGGCTACGGCTTCAACGGTGTAACTATATGGGATTACCCCATGATCAATGGGTTATCAGTTCGTTGCGTCAAAGATTAAAGGATAACACAATATCCATTCAACTTTAATCTGCATAAATCCTGGGGAGATTAAACTGCGTTAATTAGTTGCTTCTGCTGCATCCCGGTCCGGATATAACGCTTCTGCCTCCAGATACTTTATCAACGATTATTTTTGTGGCAATTCGTTCTTTTAAGGCCGTAACATGCGAAATTACTCCTATTAATTTGCCATCCTGTCTGAGATTCGCCAGTGTTTCAAGAGCGGTCTCAAGTGTATCTTCATCCAGGGTGCCAAATCCTTCGTCGAGGAACAGCGAATCTACCCGTACCTTTTTACTGGCCATTTTTGACAGACCAAGTGCAAGTGCAAGGCTTATAATAAATGATTCACCGCCGGAGAGATTTTTTGTAGAGCGTACTTCTCCTGCCTGATAGTTATCAATAACATTTAGATCTAGCGGCTGATCCTTGTCCCTGACGAGCAGATACCGGTCAGTCAATTTCATGAGTTGGCGGTTGGCATGAACCACCATAATCTCAAAGGTCAAACCTTGGGCAAAGTTCCGGTATTTCTTCCCATCAGCAGAGCCAATCAGATTTGAAAGTGCGTCCCATCTGCCAAATTCAACCTTCTGCGCCTCAATCAGCAACGTTTTTTGACCAAAACGACTCTTGGCCTCCACATTATCTGCCAGTTTCTGTCGTATTGCACCAATATCCTCCCTGACTGAATTCAGCAAAAGACCCGTGGTTTGTTGTTGTCCGATCAAAAGATCGATTGGCTCTTCAGTTAATTTCAAAGTTTTTTCCTCAGTCATACGGGCTTCCCGGTCTTTTCTGCGAGTGTCAAGGTCTGCTGTTTTCAGATCAAGCACCATAGCATGGTTACTCAATTCTTCTCTGCGTTCTTTTGAAAGGCGGGATCCGATAAAGACAGGCTCATCATTAAATCCAGACGTTTGAATCGATTTAAGGAATGTCGATTCATCATTATCCAATTCCTTTTGCCGGTTAATCGTACTGCTGATCAATTCCGTAATTCGTTTATTCAGATCATCCAATTCCTGGGTTAATTTGTTTTTTTTGTCACCGGATTCTCTTTCCAGCTTTTCAGCTTCGGATATTAAGCGAGTAATTCGAAGTTCTTCATTATCAGGATTTTTCGATCCGTAAATTTCTGAACGTTGACTTTCTGATTCCCTGATTTCATTTCGCTGAAGAATAATTTGAGTAAGTTTTGTCTTTAGCGTATTTCCATAGGTTTTGATTATTTCGTTAATGTTTTCAATTCCTGCAGACAGTACATTTATTTCTCCTTCCAGGATGATCTTTCGTTCCTGATTATTTTGCCAGGTTTTAAGTCTGGCATCCAGAGAAATGGATAATGCCTCAGGATTAGTATTTTGAAAATCTGAAAACCCAAACGGCTGAAGAATAGCTGCGACTAAATCTGATAAATGGGTATAATATTCAAACGCATTATTTTTTTCGCTAATCTGGTTCGTCGCAGCTAACTGTGCCGCATCATTATTATTCCGTGCTTGTATCAGCTCTTTTTCTGCCTCTATAAGCGTGCAAGCCACATCTTGTAATTTGGCAGCATGCATTGATTGCTCAAGTTCCAGTATATCAGCTTTATCGATCAGTTCGGACAATAATCTGATTTTTTGATCGATCTCATCTGTTTCGGGTATATTACCTTCAGCGAATGGGTGGTGCAATGAACCACATAACGGACAAGGCTGATGGTCTGCAAGCTGCTTTCGCTCGGTTTCAAGATCAGATATTTTACGGCGGTAGACCATTTCCTTCATCAGGTGAGCATGGTCTGACCGGTATTCGCGGAACTGACGTTCACCCAACAGATTTGACAGATTTTTTTGATCCTGTATTATCTGATCCTTGGCATTTGTCTGATCTTTTCCTAGTTTTTCAACTAATTTTTCCTGGATTTTAAATTGCAGATCTATTGAATTATGCAGATTCTTCGTTACGGATAACTGTGTTTCCAGAAAAGTAAATTTTGTTTTTGCATCCTGCAAATTTTTGAGTTGAACTTTTATGGCTGCCAGTTCAGTGGTCAAAACAGCATCCTTGATACTGGCGTTTAGGATTTTTTCAACTGCTGCAAATTCTGATTTTGCATTCTCTACTTTACTTTGGAGTAATTTCTTTTCTCTGATTTTTTCTATTTTTAGGGAAAGATTTTCTTTATGATCGATTTCAGCTCTTTTTAGGACCTTTTTTTTCTCGGAAATCCTGATGTCAACATCCCGAACATATTTAATTTGTTCATGTTCGATGAAAGCTTCTTTTTTGACACCAATTAATGAACTGCTCTCTCTGGTATGCTGAATAATAGCTAACTCCAGATTTTTCTCATACTCAGGCACCTTTTTTTGTGAAACATCTAAAATTCCCAATTCATCGTTTTGAAGTTTCCTTTTTGCAGAAAGTGATGCAAATTCCCCATCCAGATTTGCAGCTTTTAAACCATTCTGCAACATTAACCGTTCAGATTCAAAGGTTTTAACAGCCACAGAATGCAGATCTGTTTCCAATCCAATTTCAGTAATTTCCTTTTCAATGGTTATCAATCCATTAAGCCAGATAATTGATTGGTCTAGAGCGATTTTTTTTGAGGCAAGCTCCTTTTCAATATTTTGCTTTTCAATTAAATTTTGATTGATTAAGATCTCCTCTTCTTTGCTAACAATAATGATCCCTGCGGTTTCTGCTTTAAGTACTTCCAGTTTATTGTTTTCTGTGCGTCTTCGGTCAAAAGCAAGTTTTGAAATTTCGGTATAAATCCCGGAACCGGTAATCTGTTCGAGAATAGGAGACCGTTCATCCGGGTCGGCCTGCAGAAAGGCTGCAAATCCGCCCTGAGCGAGCAACATTGACTGGGTGAAACGGGCAAAATCCATTCCTGTACGTTCTTCAATAGCCTTCGCTACAGTTTTTAATTTTGACTCTATGATCTTTCCGCTTTTAAAATCAGCTATTTCATGGTTCGGGTTCTGCAGTTCTTCGTTTGCTTTTTTTCGTGCTCTGTGTTGACTCCATGTACAGCGAAATGTCCCTTTCTGTGTTTCAAACACCACTTCACTAAAGCATTCGCCGGTATGGCGTGACATAATCTCGTTACTATTCTTTGAAATTCCTTTTAATCTCGGTGTTCTGCCATAGAGCGCAAGACATATCGCATCCATAATGGTTGATTTGCCGGCACCTGTGGGACCGGATATGGCAAAGATACCGTCAGATATGTATTCCGGAGCTGTAAAATCGATCGTCCATTCTCCTGACAAAGAATTGAGATTTTTAAACCTGAGCTGAAGTATTTTCATGACCTCTTTTTATTCTGCATTGATATCACCACCATTCATTCCGACAATTATTTCTTCGTAGGCAAGAATTAGTGCTGAACGGTCAGGCTCCTTCAATTGGTTGGAATCCAGACAACGGTTGAAAACTTCTTTTGAATCGAGATCGTCAAGGGTTTCCTGTCCATCGATGCTGGTTAGAACCTGCCCGGTAAGGAGCTTATATTTAATTCTCAAGACTTCAATTTGAGTTCCCGCGATGGTCTCATACACAAGATCCCTAAATCCGGTAACGGCTTCAGAGGCTGTGTGATCAATTTCAAGCCATGCGTTACTACCTTCAGTTTTAAGGTTCCCTATCTTTGTCATGATTGTTTCTGCGTTGCCGGTAATCCTTTCAAATTTTTGAAAAATGGGAATCACGTGTTCGGTAATGATTGGTAAATTGTTGTCAAATTCAATTACAATCACTTTTTTTTCCTGACCAGACTCTCCGAATCCTATTGGAACAGGTGACCCGCAATATCTTTTGTTTTCTGAGTTTCCAACTTTCTGTGCAATATGCAGGTGTCCAAGTGCTAAATAGTCAAAGCATTCCGGAAAACTGTTTTCATTCACGTAAGCCACACCTCCAACATATAATTCTCTTACACCATCTCCATCTGTCGTTTTACTTCCCGATGTAAATAGGTGTCCCATACCGATAATCGGAATGTTAGGGAAATCTGTTTGCCGTTTTAAAGCAATATTTCCAACTTCTGCATAATGAGCGATCAGTCCTTCAACCAGCTTACGGTTTTTATCTTCCATTTTTTCGCCGGGTACGACTGTTCTGATATCCTTGTCTCTCAAATAGGGAACTGCACAAATAATCGCTTCCGGGTTTTTAAAATTATCACGCAGCAGGATGACTTCCTCTTCCGGATTATCGGTCATTGCACCAATAACATACACATTAAAAAACCGGAGAAGCTCTCTGGGCGCATTGAGGAAAGAAGGGGAGTCGTGGTTGCCTCCGGTGATAACAATATGACGGCAATCTGAATGAGCTACTTTTGTTAAAAACTGATAGTAAAGTTCCTGAGCACGGTTACTTGGTGTTGAGGTGTCAAAAATATCTCCTGCAACGAGCAATGCATCAATTTTTTCCATTTGTATAAACTCTGCAAGCCAATCAAGAAATAATCCAAACTCATCGTAGCGTTTGCGGTCGTACAGGCTTCGGCCCAGATGCCAGTCGGAAGTGTGCAGAACTTTTAATTTAGAAGAATTGTTGCTCATTTTCAGGTTAAATTTTTCACTGCTAAATTAACAGCCATTTTTAAGTATTTGGTATTTTTTTAAAGTGAATTCAACAGAAAAATGTCTGAACTATGATTGGAACAGATTAAGCAGATTTCACAGATTTCTGGGTGAGATGTTTGAAAAATCCGTGAAATCTGCTTAATCCTTTTTAATCCTGGTTAAGACCTGTTTTTTTAATCCTCGCTCAAGCCTATTCCTGAGGAATTCCGGTTTTGACTTTAAATTTTGAATTGATTAGTCTTTTGAATACCAGGCTTCTGCTTCCGAAGTTGATCAGCAGACCAACCTCAAGATTGTAGGCCTCTAAATAGTTGATAGCCTGTGCTAAATGAACGTCTTCGAGATTTATTACTGCTTTTAACTCAACAGATATAAGGTCTTCAACCAGAAAATCAACCCTGCGGGTACCAATTTGCTCTTTTCGGTATAATATTGGCATCTCAAACTCACGCCTAAATTTCACGCCAAAGTAAGGCATCTCCATTTCGAGCGCACGCTGATAAATCACTTCCTGAAAGCCATTGCCAAGAACCTTGTGTACTTGCATCGCAGCACCAATGACCTTTCCTGTTATTTCTTTGTATTTATATTCTTCCATAAATGGTGATGATAAGTTTGTTTAAGTTACAACAAATAACTCTCCTTTGATTGGGGCAAAATGGAATATCTGAATTTGGCTTAAAGAAAAATGTCTGAACTATGATTGAAGTTGAAAAATGTCTGAACTATGATTGGAACAGAAAAATGTCTGAACTATGATTGGAAC
>JBAXOA010000116.1:0-13273 GCA_037133495.1 Mariniphaga sp.
ATAGCGATAAATATCTATATATCAAAATATTAAATTATAGAACCTCCCTTAATTATTATCCATTTCTTTAAGAATTTTATCAATCTCCTGCTCTGTATTGTGAAGTTTTTCTTTGCACAAGGTAACCAGCTGAGCAACTCTTTTCACTTTCTCTGAGAGTTCATCGACATCTAACTCGTTGTTTTCTAATTGTTTAAGTATTTCTTCAATCTCGGTGATTGCATCTTTGTAGGATACGTTTTTTTTGCTCATGTTCATTTTAATTTTCTTTTTTTATTGTTTTTACTTCACTGATTATATTGCCTTTAAATAATCTTGATATGATAAGCGCGTTATTTTCTACAAAATCCGGGTTTTTTAAAGCGCGTCCATTATAAGTAGTGATCGAATAGCCTCTTGCGAGGATTATATTCGGATCGGTAAGTGACGCTTTTTGTTGTGACATTTCAAGATAGTGCCTGCTGTCAGCGATAATTCTTTTGTATTCATAACGCACAATTTCCTCGCGCTTTTCTAGTTTAACAACCTTGTTCTGTATAACTTTTTTAACTGTATTATCTAATTTCCAGATTGTTTGATTTAGAAGACCGTTTACTCTTGAAATTTTTTCGCGGATAACAGGGGCTAATCTGCGGGTGAAATTTTCAATATTGTTCTTTCCTTCAAGAAGTATTTCTTCAATTGTTCCCAAAAACCGGTCTCTCAATTCATCAAGGTGCATGTCGAACTGTGCTACACCACTTATCAGAAATTCAGCTACGGCAGTTGGTGTTTTAAGCCGGGTATGCGCCACAAGATCAACGATCGAATCATCTTTCTCATGACCAATTCCCGTTAATACCGGCAGAGGAAACTGAGTGATATAATAGGCGAGATTATAATTGTCAAAACAACTGAGATCCGCCTGTGAGCCTCCGCCCCTGATAATTACCACCGCATCGAAAAATTTCTCGTAATGAAATATTTGATCAAGAGCATGAATAATAGATTCTTCAGTTTCATTTCCCTGCATGATGGCAGGAAATAGCTTGACATGAAAATGATAACCTGCCGGATTATTCAATAATTGATCGATGAAATCCTGATAGCCGGCTGCCGTTGGTGACGAGATAACAGCGATTTTCTGAGGAACCAGCGGAAGCAAAAGTTCTTTATTCATATCTGCAACACCTTCGGCATGCAGCCTGGCAATAATTTCACGCCGTCGCCGTGCCATATCTCCCAAAGTATAGGTGGGATCAATATCCCGTATATTCAGGCTGTAACCATATAATTCATGAAATTCAACGGATACGCTTACCAATACTTTTAGTCCTTCGGTTAACTGCTGGCCGGTTGTCGTTTCAAAGTAAGGGCGCAACATTCTGAGTGAATAGGACCAGATAGTCGCTTTTGCCTGAGCCACTATGGTATCGCCATTTTCATCTTTTTCAATTAAAACAAGGTAACAATGCCCGTTCCGGTTTATTTTTAATTCAGAAATTTCCCCGATTACCCATATAGGAGCTGTAAAGGCCTCGCCAACGGCTTTTTTAACCAAGCCGTTTAGCTCTGATAGTTTAAGTTGCTCATTCATGATCTCCAAAGTTAAACATTGATAATCATTTTGTAGTTTTACAGTTCACTATTTTACATGTTTTTGTTTTTTTTTTCAAAAACAGGTTAGTTAGAATTAATGATAAAAACTCACATGAAAAGTGAAAATACAGGTAGGTTAAAAACACGAATTTATCGGATTGCTTTGATTTTATGGCCGTTTATCCTTGCATCGCTGGTTTTTGGAAGTGTCAGTTTTGCCATTCATCATTCCCGGTTCGTCGAATTTTATTACTCTTCCGGTATTTACCCTTCAATAGCAAAAGCATTTTCCGGTCTAAGCAATTGGTTTCCTTTTTCCTTATGGGATACTTTCTGGGCGCTTGTCATACTATTAATAATAACAGGATTTGTTCTTGTAGTTTTTCGCAAAATGAAATTAAGCAGATATGCTCTGCGCATCATCCGGTTAATGGCTGTTCTTTATGCTCTCTTCTACCTCGTCTGGGGATTTAATTATTTCAGACCAAAAATTGAAACACGCGCAGGATGGGAGAGTTCTCCAGCCAACGAGAAAATTTTCAGAGCGATTTTTGATTCAATTATTGTCCATACGAATTTGAGCTATACATCAATTACACCTTCTGATTATTCAACAATTGACCAGCTGGTTGAAGAATCGTACGCTAAAAACAGTGTGGAATTGGGAATTCCATATCCCAATGGCACCCGACGACCGAAAACAATGCTTTTCAGTTCTTTTTTTGCAAAATCCGGCGTAAGCGGTTATTTCGGGCCATTTTTCAATGAAATTCATTTGAATTACTACCTTCTTCCAATGGAATATCCTTATGTTCTCGCACACGAAAAGGCACACCAGTTTGGCATTACCAATGAAGCAGAGGCGAACCTGGCAGCTTTCGTTGTTTGCATTACCTCAGACGACCGTCGTTTGCAGTATTCGGGTTATGTAAATTTATTGGTTTACTTTATCTCTGATGCAGCCCATATTAAGGATGTAAAGGATTTTATCAGAAAGATTGATAAACCGGTAATACACGATTTGAGGTTTCAACGTACACATTGGCAGGGATTGCAAAATAAAATGCTCGATCAGGTGCAAACCGCCGCAAACAACGCCTATCTAAAGACGAACAATATCGAGGAAGGAGTGAAAAATTACAATCAGGTGGTGTCATTGGTAATCGGCTGGTACAATAACAAAATCCGGGGCAACCTTAAGAATAATTAAATTAACAACATTCGGGAATTTTGAACCTGTGCCCAAAGTTTTCATACAGAATTTTCCGGTGCCATAAACTTTTACTAATGCGATTATGATGTCTGACAAAAACGAAAAATTCTATTCCCATTTGAGGAGATATTACTTGATTGTGGCGCTTGTCGTTTTCCCTGCAATTGTTACGTTTGCTATTCCGCAACGAGGTCCGGCACCTCTTGAGAATGCCATTTATCGCGGGAATATCCGTTCAGTACAGTTTTTTCGCGAAGGCTGGGAATTTTCGCAACCCGTTATCGAATTAGGTGCCGATCAGCACCTTCTCCTGAAATTTGATGAATTATCGGATGGGGTTACAAATTTTTATTATACCATAACTCATTGTGATTCAGAATGGCAACCTTCGCGACTGGTTCAGTCGGAATATATGGAAGGTTTTTTCGAAAATCCAATAAACGATTATGCCGCGTCCGTTAATACGACGGTCAGGTATACCAATTATCTGTTGTCACTTCCAAATGACCAGGTTCGGTTTAAGCTGTCGGGGAATTATCTGCTCTCTGTTTTTGAGGAAGGCAAACGCGATACTCCTGTTCTGACACGTCGTTATTATGTGCTAGAGCCTTTGACAGAGATTCGTGGAGATGTTAAAAAATCAGCTTTTGAAGGATACAAGGGACGTGATCAGGAAATTGGCTTCACAATTGATTACGCCCGCATTAGTTTGCAGGATCCGCGTACTGAAGTTAAGGTAGTTCTGACACAGAATTCTCGAACAGACAATTGTCTAAAAAATCTCAAGCCATTATTTGTCCGGGAAAATCAATTAAGCTACGATTTAAGCAGGGAGAATGTTTTTCAGGGGGGAAACGAATTTAGAAATTTTGACACCAAAAATATTCGCATAAATGGAATGGGAGTTGCAAACATTGAGTTCGTTAATCCTTTATATCATGTCACTTTGCGGACTGATCAGCTTCGCAGGGAGGGTGATTATCGTTCAGAGAGCGACCTTAACGGGCGTTACCTGATTAAGAACGACAGGGTCACTGATTCCGATCTTGAGTCGGATTATATTCAGGTTCATTTTTCTCTCGAAACAAATGAACCTTTGCTTGGAGGCTCAATCTATATATTTGGTGGTTTAGCTGACTGGCATTGTCTTCCGGCAAATAAAATGACCTGGAATTACGAGTTAAAACTTTACGAAGCTTCTTTACTGCTCAAGCAAGGTTTCTATGATTATCAATTTGTTTATATTCAGAATGGAACCAATAATATCGACAACACCTTACTAGAAGGAAGTCATGTGGAAACTGAAAACGACTATCAGATTTTTGTCTATCACCATGGTTTCTCATCACGATACGACAAGCTGATTGGTTATCGTACCATTAATTCAGTTAAAAGATAGGCAAAAAAAACCGTTTCGGCAGATCTTTCTTCGCTGCATTTCACCTACTTGTTAATCAATCTCTTTATTTTTGCTTTTCAGAGTACTCTTTTTTGCATTGACAGGTGAAATTACGTTTTCACCTGTCTTGGCTTCCAATTCAATGCGTGCATTACGGGCAATTTCGCCCCCTTGTTTGGCAACTTGTGAATGTTCGTCAAACGATTCAGGATTAGTTGTTTCAGAAATACGTTTGGTAGAAAGCTCTGCAAGCATATTCAAAACCAATTCCGTGTTGGTCATATTATCGCGAAGGTTTTCTTTCTTAAACCTTTGAATTGCTTGTATTCTTTGGCTGATTTATCTGCCCAGGTTTTATAAATAATATCGGTGAGTGTGGCAAACTGAACGCCCTCCTCCAAGCCTCTCAATTTCCATTCATCGGACAGTTCACTTCCTTCTTTATGCAGCTTTTTCTTTAAGTCGTTCCAGTACTTACGAGGCCTGTCTGAATCTGTCAGTACTTCTACAACATCAATTATAGAGAAATACCACTCTTCTGTTTCTTCGTTCCAAACGGTACGAACTTTCCGCTCTTCAAAGATTTTAATTACACTTTTCATATATATTCGTCTTGATTGAAGAAGATTTCAATCACAAATATATATAAAAACCGCTGTAATTTAATATATTACAGCGGTTTCTTAATAATTATAAACCTGTTTTTCGAGAAAACTATTTTACCTCTTCAAAGTCAACGTCAGTAACTTCACTGTCTCCTTTAGATCCTTGTTGCTGAGATCCTTGGCCTCCTCCTTGCTGGCTTGCCTGGCCTTCTTGCTCCTTTGCGCCGGCCGCATTGTACATCTCCTGAGAAGCAGCCTGAAATACAGCATTCAATTCAGATGTAGCAGCTTCAATTGCACTAATATCCTGAATTTTATAGGCATCTTTCAACTTGCCCAAAGCAGCTTCAATCGGGCCTTTTTTGTCAGCAGGTAGTTTATCTCCAAACTCTTTCAATTGTTTCTCAGTCTGAAAGATAAGGCTATCTGCATGATTCAGTTTTTCAATTTTTTCAACGGCCTGCTTATCAGATTCCGCATTTGCTGCAGCTTCGTCTTTCATCCTTCTGATCTCTTCATCGGTAAGACCAGTAGAGGCTTCAATTCTGATTGACTGCTCTTTACTGGTTGCTTTGTCTTTTGCTGTTACGTGAAGTATTCCGTTGGCATCAATATCAAAAGCAACTTCAATTTGAGGTATGCCACGTGGTGCCGGTGGAAGTCCGTCGAGGTGAAACCTGCCAATGGTCTTATTTCCTGTAGCCATAGGACGTTCTCCCTGAAGTACATGGATTTCGACTGAAGGCTGGCTGTCCGATGCTGTGGTAAATGTTTCGGCCTTTTTGGTTGGAATAGTGGTATTGGCTTCGATGAGCTTAGTCATTACGCCACCCATTGTTTCGATTCCCAAAGAAAGCGGAGTAACATCGAGCAGTAACACGTCTTTTACTTCACCGGAAAGGACGCCACCCTGAATAGCCGCGCCTACTGCTACCACTTCATCAGGGTTAACACCTTTTGAAGGTACTTTTCCAAAAAGATTTTGCACTTTTTCCTGAATGGCAGGGATCCTGGTAGAACCTCCGACAAGAATTACTTCGTCGATATCTTTAATGGTCATGCCTGCATTCTGTAATGCTTTGCGACAAGGTTCCATCGTTGCATTAATAAGTTTATCCGCTAATTGTTCGAATTTAGCGCGGGTAAGCGTTTTTACAAGGTGCTTTGGTATTCCGTTTACAGGCATGATGTAAGGCAAATTGATCTCTGTCTGTGTGGAGCTCGAAAGTTCGATTTTTGCCTTTTCGGCAGCCTCTTTCAGACGTTGTAATGCCATAGCATCCTTATGTAGATCAACTCCTTCGTCCCGTTTAAATTCGTCGGTCAACCAGTCTACAATTACCTGATCGAAATCATCCCCGCCAAGATGTGTGTCACCGTCGGTTGATTTAACCTCAAAAACGCCATCACCCAATTCAAGAATTGAAATATCAAATGTTCCTCCGCCAAGGTCAAAAACAGCGATTTTCATATCTTTATGCATCTTGTCGAGGCCATATGCCAATGAAGCAGCGGTAGGCTCATTGATGATACGCCGCACCTTCAGTCCTGCAATTTCACCAGCTTCTTTGGTCGCCTGACGCTGTGAATCGCTGAAATAAGCCGGAACAGTAATGACAGCTTCTGTTACTTCTTGTCCCAGATAATCCTCAGCTGTCTTCTTCATTTTCTGAAGTATCATTGCCGAAATTTCCTGAGGTGAGTAAAAGCGGTCGTCAATTTTCACCCTTGGCATATCATGATCACCCTGAATAACAGAGAAAGGAACCCTTTTGATCTCTTTCGTCATGTTTCCAAACGGTTCACCCATAAAACGCTTGATGGAGGATATTGTTTTGTGCGGGTTGGTAATAGCCTGGCGTTTAGCAGGATCTCCAACTTTACGTTCTCCATTTTCAACAAATGCCACAACAGACGGGGTAGTACGTTTCCCTTCGCTGTTGGGGATTACCACCGGTTCGTTACCTTCCATAACGGCAACACACGAGTTGGTTGTTCCTAAGTCAATTCCAATAATCTTTCCCATTTTAGTATAATTATATTTTTACTGTTGATTCAATTTTGTCTCAATTACCTTATTCCTACCAATCGTTGTGCCAATAATATTAAAACTCAATATTTTGCAAAATTGGCATAAGAAAACGCCATAAAACAATTTTTCCTGTCACTTATTGTGACAAAACGACAGCATTATAAGTTTGGAGACAGCCAGGAAATTGGAGACACGGTTCCCAGTCCCTTCCTTGCATATCTGTATGGAGTGGCAGGCCACTGTCCGATATTCAATGATATTAAAGCAGCAAAAACATTCTATTATATCGGACATCCGGCTATCTCAAAAAGTATCTGTCCGTTTTCAACAATTAGTCACTAAAACGAGTTAGCTTTAAATAAAATGGATATTAAAAAAAGAAGAAAGTTGTGACTTAATTCAAAATATATAACTTTGGCCAAACTATAATTAATCCAAAAATAATATTCAATGAAACTAAAAAAGAGTGAATCAAAACAACCGGAGCGTCTCCAGTCGTTGGACGTGCTGCGCGGATTTGACATGTTATGGATCATAGGAGGTGGAAGCCTGATTGCCGCCTTGGCCAAAGCGACCGATTGGAGTTGGATGCATGTAATAGCAGGTCAGCTGGAACATGTAAGATGGGAAGGGTTTCATTTTGAAGATCTCATTTTCCCGATGTTCATGTTCATTTCAGGTGTAGCTATTCCTTATGCAGTAACTGCCAAAGTAGAGCAAGGGACAAACCGGAAATCACTTTTCAATAAGATTCTAAAACGGGGTTTGCTTTTGGTTGTTTTGGGAATTATATACAATGGAAATCTCAGACGTGATTTTGATGGTTTTTCAGATATGCGTATTGCCAGTGTCCTTGGACAAATCGGTCTTGGATATTTATTCGCTGCAACGATCGTCTTGTACACGAAAACATTTAAAACCAGGGTGGTATGGTTGGTTGGGATTATGACAGGAATTGCAATCCTTCAGCTTGTGGTTCCCGTTCCCGGACATGGTGCGGGACTTTTATTGGATCAGGAGTGGTGCATGAATGCCTGGCTGGATCGTATGCTGATGCCTGGAAGATTACACGGTGGCATCTATGATCCTGAAGGGCTGTTGTGTATTGTTTCTGCAATCACAGTAACGCTGATGGGAGCTTTGGCGGGGTCAGTCCTGCGCGACGGTGAACCAGCTTCAAAACGTAAAGCTGCTACACTTGCAATTGGCGGAGCTTCTTTAGTTGCAGCAGCCCTTATCCTATCCCCATTTTATCCAATTATCAAGGCGTGCTGGACAGTTCCATTCAATATGCTTGCTGCAGGAATTAGTGCGATGTTATTATCACTTTTCTATTTTTCTATTGACGTCAAGGACTGGACACACGGAGTGTTTTCCTATAAGATATTGTTTTTTAAAGTGATAGGGATGAATTCGATTACAATCTATCTGGGTCATTCAATTATTGATTTTGACCATGCCTCCCATTTTTTCCTTGGGTTTACCGTTCTGCCAATGGGACCATGGGTAGAGATTCTTGGAGCCATTGTCATTGAGTGGTTGCTCCTCTATTATTTATATCAAAAGAAAATTTTCCTCAGAGTTTAATTGTCTTTTTAGAAAATCGGCGATTTCCGGAACGAATAATAGTCTCTTCGATCCGGAAATTGGCCGATTTTTCTACTTTTGCCATGAATAATTTATTTTGATACTTATATTATGTCTGTACAGAAAGAGGTGAAGAGGGTAACAACCCATGTACTCGCAGAGATGAAGTTGCATGGCGAAAAAATTTCGATGCTCACATCGTACGATTACAGTATGGCTAAGCTGGTCGATCAGGCCGGAATTGATGTTATTCTAGTCGGTGATTCGGCTTCGAATGTAATGGCCGGGAATGAAACCACCCTTCCCATTACACTCGATCAGATGATTTATCATGGAAAATCGGTTGTCCGGGGAGTCACAAGAGCTTTGGTTGTTGTTGATATGCCGTTTGGCACCTATCAGGGCAATTCCCTCGAAGCTTTGAACTCGGCTATTAAAATCATGAAAATTACCCATGCCGACGCGGTGAAACTCGAAGGTGGAAAAGAAGTGATCGAATCGGTTGAGCGAATAGTTTTGGCCGGTATTCCTGTGATGGGACATCTTGGGTTAATGCCCCAATCGATTCATAAATATGGCACGTATACGGTCAGAGCAAAAGAGGAGATAGAAGCAAAAAAACTGCTTGAAGATGCACATTACCTCGAACAGGCAGGTTGTTTTGCTATCGTTCTGGAAAAAATTCCCGCCAGTCTTGGCGCCCGGGTCGCACAGGAATTAAAAATCCCTGTGATTGGCATCGGAGCAGGTGGAGGTGTTGATGGTCAGGTTCTTGTGATTCACGATATGCTGGGATTGACGCAGGAATTTTCCCCTCGTTTTTTACGTCGTTACCTCAATCTTGCAGCAGAGATAAAAGGGGCTGTGGAGAATTATGTTACGGACGTAAAATCACGTGACTTTCCCAATGAAAAGGAACAATACGACTAATGAAGCCATTAGACGTTCTTTTTGAAGATAATCACATTATTGCCATCAACAAGAGATGCGGCGATATCGTTCAGGGAGACAAAACCGGAGACCGCACTCTAGGAGATGATGTAAAGGACTATCTTAAAGGAAAATATAATAAACCCGGTAATGTTTTTCTGGGAGTGACACACAGGCTGGACCGGCCCACCAGCGGAACAGTACTTTTTGCCCGAACTTCGAAAGCACTTACCCGATTGAACGAAATGTTTAAAGAAGAAGGGGCTATCCGCAAGACTTACTGGGCGGTAACAGACAAAAAACCGGAACTATTATCCTGCCAGCTTAATCACTGGCTTGTCCGGGATACGAAGCAGAATAAATCATTCGCCTTTTCAGCAGAGAGAAACGAATCTAAAAAGGCAAGCCTTACTTATCATTATAAGGGTTCGTCTGATCGTTTTCATCTGATCGAAATAGAGCTTCATACAGGCCGCCATCACCAGATCAGGGCGCAATTGGCTGCTTTGGGATTGCACATCAAGGGAGATCTGAAATATGGTTTTTCGAGGTCGAACAGCGATGGTGGAATTCATCTTCATGCACGCAAAATAGAATTTACACATCCTGTAACAGGTGAGGGAATCATCATTGTAGCGCCACCGCCGAATGATCCCGTTTGGAACTATTTCACCGGAAAATTTAATTCATAATCAGGAAAATTGAATCATCCCGAATTACACAATTACCGTTGATTATTTTTCAGAAAATCAGGCAGCTTTTCGAGTAAAGTTCCCGGTTGGATATGCAGCACCCTTAAGCCTAATGTTTTTGCTGCTTCAATATTTTCTTCCATATCGTCTATGAAAAGAGTCTCTTCGGCCACAAGATCAGCATCCTTCAATGCCTGGAGGTAAATATTCCGATCCGGTTTACGCATACCCATTTCATGAGAATAGAAATTGTGTTCGAATAATTCGTAAAAGGAGTAACCAAATTCAGCTTTGAATTCGTGGTGAAACTTGATTCTGTGAATTTCATTCGTATTGCTCAATAAAAATATTTTATACTTCGTTTTGAGTTCTGTCAGGTATTTTATCCGGCCGGCCGGAATATCGAGAATCATTGCTGACCATGCAGCATCAATTTGGTGGTCATCTACCTTTTGAGAAATCATTTTTCTTGCATTATCCCGGAAGGATTCAGGCGTATCGCTCCCTTTTTCAAGATTATAAAAAAGCGTTTTATTGAGGAGTTGGTTATTTTCTGTAAAGAAATCTGTCCATCCCAATTCCCGGAAGGCATCAACAGTGAGTTGGGGATTAATATTAAGAATAACACCTCCCAGATCAAAAATGATATTGCGTATTATTTGTGCAGCCATTGTTTTGTATTTCAGTGTGCAAATATATTGCTTTCCGGTTATCAACATTACAGATTTTTTGCGGACGGTTAAAAATTCATATATTCGCCCGGCCATATTCGTAAAATAAGGCGAACCATTTAGCCTCACCAAAAGGACAATTCCTGAAAATAAAAAAGATATAATGAGCCAGAACCATCATAACCATCATCCAGGGAATGGAAAGAACTTGGTTATTTCAATTATTCTCAATATTGCTATTACTATTGCACAAATAATTGGAGGCTTAATATCGGGAAGTATAGCACTTCTTTCCGATGCTGCTCATAATTTCAGTGATGTACTGGCACTTTTATTCAGTTATATCGCGGCCAGACTCTCCGGACGCAAGAGAACGCTGAAACAAACATTCGGATATAAACGCGCAGGAATTTTTGCTGCATTTATTAATGCTGCATCTTTGATGATTGTTGCTACAGTACTGATTCATGAGGCTGTTGATCGGTTGATGAACCCACAGCCGATCGAAGGCAATATTGTCATATACCTGGCTGCTCTGGGCATATTCTTTAACGGATTCAGTGCCCTTCTGGTAAAAAAGGGGGCTGAGTCAGATATCAATATGCGTTCGGCTTATTTACATCTGTTTACCGATATGCTTACTTCAGTCGCGGTTTTCATAGGCGGTTTTGCAATAAGATACCTCAGCTGGTACTGGGTAGACGGAGTTCTGACGATCATAATCTCTCTCTACTTAATTTATAGCAGCTGGGGAATTTTCCATTCGGCAGTAAGAATTTTTATGCAATTTACACCTTCGCAGATCAATATTGAGGAAATTGCCGTTGAAATTGGTAAAATTCAAGGAGTTAAGAATATTCATCATGTACATGTCTGGAATCTTGATGATCAGGATATGATGTTTGAAGCCCATCTCGATCTTGAAGAGGATTTTAATATTTCGCGGTTTGAAATTATATTGGAGCAGATCGATGCAGTCCTTGATCTTTTTGATATTCACCATTTTAATATTCAGCCAGAGTGGGGAAGGGATGACGAAAAGTCATTAATTAATAATCTGGATCATTGAGGCAGAATTATAATTTTGTTTCTCTGTAAGCGTTTCCAAGGCGCAATAAAAGCTTTTCCCTATTTTGCAGGCATGTCCTAAAAAGTCAAAACGGAATCAATATACCCTATTATAGCTAGGTTAAATACTCAATTTGAGGTATTGATTATTTACGCTAATCCCGTCATTTTTGCAGTTGATATTTACACACTTTTCTGAAACTGGTTTCCCTTTCTTTATAGAAGTCATGTATTTTCCTTTTTTGAATTTAGCTGTTTAAAAGATTCTTTTTTATAGCTGAAGACAGATAATATTTAATGTTTAAAGTTTAATTATATCATGTTATTATTTCTTAATAAGATTGATTTTAAAGGTTATTTTGGACTTTAGGCAAGTGATTTATAAACTGATCAATGAATTTTGAAAACGACAATAACAGTTTTTATATTAACGGTACTTGGGTTTAGCGCTTATTCACAAACAACGAATGATGTTCTCGATTTGTTGATTAAAAACAAATTAATTACTCAGGGTGATGCTGACTCAATTCGGGCAGAAGCTGCTATTAAGCAGCAGGATTTTGATGCCGGCAAAAAATCTTTTTTTGTTTCAGCCGGCCGCCTTATTCAATTATCGGGTTACTCACAAATCCGTTATCAGTTTCTGCAGGAAGCCGGGAAAGCAGATGGCTTTGATATTCGCAGAGCACGTCTGGATATCAAAGGGAGCTTAAGTCCATATTTTTCATATCGCCTTCAGACGGATTTTGCAGGTACGCCAAAAATAATGGATGCTTATGGTGAAATAAAAATTTTCGATTATTTAAATTTTACGATTGGACAAGCGAAGATCCCATTTTCGTTTGAAAATCTGGCTTCTTCCAACAAAATGGAGTCCATTGATCGTTCACAGGTGGTGGAGGCACTCGTAACAAGGGGTAAAGATGTTATAGGGAACCACAACGGCCGGGATATTGGTGTGCAGGTTGGAGGGAGTTTGGTGAAGATTAAAAATCGGTTTTTGTTCGATTATAAAGTGGGAGTTTTTAATGGTTCGGGAATTAACCAGACTGATAAAAACAAAAATAAAGATATTGTATGGCGCTTTATCAGCCACCCCGTTAAAGGGCTGGATTTTGGCGGGTCCGTTTATATCGGCACCGGTAATTTTGGTACGCCAACAACAACCAACCAGGTTCGTAATCGCAGCGGAGTTGAAGTAAATTATGAATATCAGCGATTTTTTATTCGAGGAGAGTTTATTGAAGGGAAAGATGGTGTCATTTCCCGTAACGGCTGGTATGCACATACAGGATATTTCATAATTCCAGCCAGATTACAGTTCATTTTAAAGTATGATATTTATGATCCAAACAGCGCGATTTCCGGAAATATTTCAACAGCATATCTGATTGGAGGAACTTATCATTTTAATAATTGGTCAAAAATTCAGGCAGGTTTTACCTTAAGGGAGGTTCTATAATTTAATATTTTGATATATAGATATTTATCGCTATTT
>JBAXOA010000117.1:0-13254 GCA_037133495.1 Mariniphaga sp.
TTTCAGGGATAAAAATACTGACGTCAGCTTAACTAAACGACATTGAATTAGGAATGACGAATTATGTGCTGAGAGCTTACCGTAACCCTGTTTACCCTTCGTAAACCGTACCCAAAGTAACCTGTAACCTTTCTTAACCCGTAACCTTCTGTAACCTGTAACTCCTTTTAACACTGCATAACACTGTGTACCTTTCTTAACCCGTAACCTGTTCCTCTAAATAAAGAGTGTCCTTCCTCCCTCTGAAATTTCGAGGAATGTAGCCACTCCCAGCACATCCTTTACTTCGTGGATGAAGTCGCTCTTTTGAAGACCCAGGATATGCATAGCCATTTCACAGGCATACAAATTGACTTCCAGTACCTTGGCCGCCTCTACCAGTTCTTCAAGTGTAGCTACATTTTTCTTCCGCATCAGATAACGGAATATTTTAGGGCTGATTCCCAAGAAGTTAAGCCGGCTGACAGGAGCGCTTCGCAAACCACCCATCATAAATCCAAACAGCTTTGGAAGAAAACCGGTTCCGACAAATGCCCTTCCTTGCTTGTTTTTAATTGCATCCAATCCCCAAAAAGTGAAGAATATATTCACTTCGTAACCAATGGCTGCAGCACCTGTTGCCAATGTAAATGTGGCAACCAATTTATCAAAGTCACCGCTGAAACTGATGATCGAAAGTTTTTTTTGATCCTTTGCAGGATTTAAAGTTGTTAAATCTGAAATTTCCATAAATTAATGATTGCTTTTAATTTCACAAGTGGCTTGCTCGTAATCAACAAGATCTGTAATTGTTGGATCGTCACCACATACTTTACAACGCGGATTGTGTTTCACATTAATTGTGCGAAACTCCATCTTTTTGGCATTGAACGTAAGGAGTCGGTTAGTCAGCAGATCACCTACCCCGGTCAGGTATTTCAAAACTTCTGTTGCCTGGATCGTCCCTAACATTCCGGCTATTGCACCCAAAACACCAGCCTGTGAGCAGGTTGGTACGGCATTGGGTGGGGGAGGAGCATGAAACACGCACCTGTAACAGGCCGTTCCGGGCAAAACCGTTATCGTCTGACCATCGAAACGCAAAATACCACCATGAGAGAATGGTTTTCCTGCCTTAACACAGGCGTCATTAATCAAGAATTTAACCGGAAAATTGTCGGTTCCATCCACCACAAAATCATAGTCTTTAATGATTTCCAATGCATTGGCTGCCGTGAGAAGCTCGTAATAGGTAACGACATTTACATCCGGATTAAGCTGGTTAATCTTTTCTTTCGCAGAGAGCACCATTGCCTTATTGACATCCGGGGTGAAATGAATGACCTGACGTTGAAGATTTGACAAATCGACAACATCTCCATCGATGATTCCGATTGTGCCAACACCTGCCGCTGCAAGGTATAAGGCCACGGGAGCGCCCAGACCGCCTGCTCCAACAATGAGTACTCTGCCGTTGCTTATTTTTTCCTGTCCTTCGACTCCGACATCCTGGAGGAGGATATGGCGGCTATATCTGTGTATTTGATCTTCTGTAAATTCCATGATTTAACCGTATTAGTTTAAGGCCTGAAGAATGTCGTTCTTCAGATCCTCAATATCTTCAATTCCTAAGGATACTCGTAAAGTAATGTCTCTTACATTCAGGCTTTCGCGGGTTTCTTTGTCGAAATCACAGTAGATTGTTGAGGCCGGGTGGATGATTAGCGTTTTATTGTCATAAACATTTGTAGCGCGTTTGATCAGCTCCAGCTTATTCATAAATGTAAAGCAAGCCTCTTTTGATGCAAAGTCGAAGGTGAGCATCGCTCCCGGAAAATTACCAAACTGACGTTTACTGATCTCGTAAAATTTCGAGCCTCGAACACCGGGATAGTTTACCGCAGCAACTTGTGGTAATGATACAAGGAAATCCGCAAGTTCACGACAGTTATTTGCCGCTTTTTCGAATCGAAGCTGGAGCGTTTCAAGTCCGAGACTTTGCAGATAAGCGGCGTATGGCGACATGCAGGCCCCTAAGTTGCGAAAAATCTCCCGTCGCAACTTGTAATTAAAAGCATACGGACCGAATCGTTTTGCCAGCGGAGCCAGCTTAGGTGACTTGCTCCAGTCGAAAGTGCCATAATCGATAATCAATCCACCAACACTGGTAGCACCACCTGATATTGATTTTGTACTTGAAACAGTATCGATATCTATTCCAAATGCTTTTGCTGTAAAAACATTTGGCGGGGTAAGTGTTGAATCGGCTATTAAAGGAATATTCATTTGATGAGCGACAAGCGCCAGCTGTTTAATATCAACAACTTCAAGTTGCGGATTTGTGATAGTTTCCACAAAAACAGCTACCGTGTTATGGTCAATATGGGCTTTAACCTCCTCATCGTTTGTCATATCACAAAACCTGGTCTCAATGCCGAATTCCTTGATTGTTGATTCAAAAAAGACATAAGTATTACCAAATAAGTATTTGGAAGCTATAATATTGCTCCCTGCCCTGGCAAGTAAAAAGATTACATTCGAAATGGCAGCCATTCCGGAACTTAATGCTGTAACATTCAGAGCTCCAGTTATTTGCTTGATACGTAATTCGAGATTTTCGACTGTAGGATTAGAAATACGTGAATAGGCATGCGCAGGTATGCGTCCCTGAAATGCCAGTTCCATCTGCTCTGCTGACTCAAAATCAAAAGCTGAATTACTATAAATTGGCTGATGCAATGCCCTGTTGGCATCTTCTTTCGCGAAGGGAGTATGAATTATTTTTGTTGTAAATCCTTTAGGGTTCAACATCGGGAACCTCCTCCCATAAAATAGAGAAAGTCAACCTCGTCATTGTCATTTATTTGGGTTGAATTGAAGTTTTCGCGATCCACAAATTCGCCATTTACCTGAATTGAAACCATTTCCGGTTGTTCAACATTGTTCATTTTAATTAAATCAATCAGGAGAATGGGTACCTCTACCTCCTGAATTTTTCCGTTTACCTGAATACTGCACATGCTTTTACCTGCTTTTTTTTGAGAATATAATTTCAATCCGAATCACCGGCGAAAATAACAATAATAAAAATGCTGTGGAATCCCATAATAATGGTAGAGATCATACCGTTAAATAGGTATATAAGTTTACTACACTTAATAACCGCCACTACTTAAATCTTTATGTATATTTATGATCTATTTATTTTGGCAATAATGATGATGAATTTGCAGGCTGTTCGACCGAAAATGTGATCATAACCTTGTCAAGGTGGTAACACGAAAAAATCATCTCGATGAAAGGGAAAATGTTATCGATTATTGATATTGAAAAGTTACAGCACATCAGTAAAATAGGATAAATTCATTAACTTTGAAAAGTAGGGACTTGCATTCTATCGTGTTGAATATCTGTAAGATCACTGCTGATTAGTATCTAATTTTAAAAATATACAATGAAAGTCTTTACCCTGGTTCTCTTTTTGCTGCTTATTTCTTCGCAATATTCGTTTACACAGAATAAAAGTATCAAACTGGAAAAACTGACGAAATTTGAACTTCAGTCTTCTGAATTGATTAAAACTACCGGCGAATTAATTTCTACATCAGGGTATCATTCAAATGTTTACTGGCTTCCTGTAAACGTTCCTTCAACTGTTCTGACTGGTTTGGTGGCGAACCGTGTTTATCCGGATCCTTATTCAGGAATGAATAATATGTTTATCCCGGATGCTTCGGATGAGTTTAATAAGTCGTACAATCTTGAACAATACAGCCATATCCCCAATGTCCCTAATCCCTGGAAGAAGCCTTACTGGTACCGGACCATTTTTAAAGTGCCGGTTGCCGATAAAGGGCGTCATTTCCAGTTAATATTCAAAGGTATCAATTATCGTGCAGCTGTCTGGATGAATGGCCAGCCAATTGCTGATTCAACCCAAATGGTTGGTATGTTTGCAGAATACAGCTTCGATGTGAGCAATAAAATTAAAGCAGGCGAAGAAAATGTCGTAGCTGTGAAAATTTATCCGCTCGACTATCCGGGTTTGCCGGCACCCGAGCAATTGAAGGCGATGGATGATTTTTTCCTAAATGGTGGTCCTACAGGTGATATTGGCAAGAACGTTACCATGGTTTGTTCTGTCGGCTGGGATTGGATACCACCTGTCAGGGATCGCAACATCGGAATATGGCAACCCGTATTTCTTCGCACTTCAGGTGATATAACAATTGTGCAGCCTCAGATTATTACAGATTTACCAAATCTTCCCGACACATCGGTTGCCCGGTTGTCATTAAATCTCTCTCTTTCAAATTTTAGTCAGAAAAATTCCAAGGGAAAGTTGAAGGTGAGCATTCTTCCTGAGAATTTTACCGGCACGCCAATTTCATTTTCGAAGGAAATAACAATCGCTGCGGGAGGGAAAACACCTATTGAACTTAATGTTGACAATACTACTCAGCTTCTGGTAAAACAGCCTCATTTATGGTGGCCAAATGGTTCTGGTACAGCAAATTTGTATCGCATTAATCTTCAGTATGAGTCCGAAGGAGCTATTTCTGATCAAACCACCGTTGTCTTTGGTATTCGGACAGTAAGTTCAAAAGCGGTAGAGGTTCCAAATAAATTTCTGCGTCGTGATTTCTATGTCAACGGAAAGCGAATTCAACTTGTTGGGGGCGCATGGGTGCCGGATATGATGCTTAACCGCGATTCTGTCCGATATAATGCGGAATTACAACTCTGTAAGAATTCAAAGATCAACCTGGTGCGAATCTGGGGTGGCGGCGTCACACCTCCCGATGTATTTTTTGACTTAGCCGATCGTTATGGATTGTTGGTCTGGTCCGATTTCTGGGTTACCGGCGATACGCATGGCGAGTTCAAAGGATCGACCGATTGGCCGTTGGAGCCTGAAGTTTTTTTAAATAACGTGATCAGTACGATTTATCGTATTCGCAACCATGCCAGTCTTTTGGTGTGGACAGGAGGTAATGAGGGTCATATCCGGAAAGATGTTTACGATCGGATGCGCGAAAGTGTGATTAATCTGGATGGCACAAGACCATTCATCCCAAGTTCTTCAGGATTTGCAAAATTACCTGAAGGGTTTAAAGGTTCGTGGCCTGATGGACTAGCTTCTGGTGTTTACAGTGGAGGACCTTATTCATGGCAGGATTCAAAAGTTTATTATAATCTGGCTGACAAAGCAAAAGACTGGGTTTTCAAAGATGAAACAGGCTTGCCTTCGCAGCCTCCCTATAACTCCCTCGTTAAGATAATCCCAAATTTGGTCTGGGATTCCAAATTGCCTTTTCCGCTAAATAATTCATGGGGTTATCATGATGCGGCTACAGGAAATGGCAGATATGATAAATATTATGAAGCCATGGTGAACAGATATGGCGAGCCATCGTCGATGGAAAATTTTTCCGATAAGATGCAATTAATGAATGCAACCGGTTATCAGGGTACTTTTGAATCTGCTGGACACAGACTTAATGATATAGGAGGAGTTATGCTGTGGAAAATTAATGCAGCATTTCCGAGTGTGGTATGGCAGGTTTATGACTGGTACCTTGAACCCAACGCCGGTTACTACTTCATGCAGAATGCCTGCGAACAGGTTCATGTTCAGCTTAATCCTGTCGATTATACAGTTTCGGTTATAAACAGAAATTTTCAGCCTGTCTCAAATCTGACAGTTCAGGCTGACGTTTTTGGAATAGATTCAAAACCACTCTTCAGTCAAACTGCTAAAATAAGTCTGTCTGCTTCCGATGTGAAAGAGTCAATTTCATTAGCCAAAATTTTTGATGACTCTAAAGGGCTGAATTTTGTTGTTTTAAATTTGAAAGATGGAAGCGGGAAAACCATTTCACATAATGTTTACTGGCTTGCAGCGGATAACAATTATTTGCCTCTGAACTCGATGCCTCAGACACAAGTGGATGCTACAGTTTTAGTACGTGAAAAAGTAAAAACTGAAACGAAGTGGACCATTAAATTCACTAATAAATCGAAGCTGATGGCGTTTTTTATTAATCCTCAATTACTGAATGATGGTGAAGAGATTATGCCTTCCTTCTGGTCTGCCAACTATTTTTCATTGGCTCCCGGCGAATCAATTACGGTTACAGTAAGCGTTTCTTCGGATCTAATAAAAGGCAAAAATCAGGAGATTAAAGTTAAAGGCTGGAACCTTGAAAATAAGCTGATTTCCTTGAAATAATTTTTAAAGTTCCTGGCCTATACAATATTTGAAATAAGATCAGCTGCAAAGAACTCTTCGGAACACTCTGTAAAAAGAGTAGAAATATTTATTTCTCATCAAAGTAGTTTTTGGAAAGCTCTTCCTTGCTTTGGCCTTTCGACATTTTATCGAAAAAGCTCATTCGTGCATCATTTTCTTTGAGGAACATTGATTGTGTGCCTTCGTCTGTCTGCTCAAAAGAGATGTAGTTGTTAACTGAGAGTTGGGCAGCCACCTGTTCGACGTTAATGTTGGCACCAATGAAGGTGAAAGTCCAGCCTGCCTGTTTGAGTTCATCGATCATCTTGTTAATCATCCGGTGATTAAATTCTTTCGAAGCATTTTCTTCACCGTCGGTCAGGATGGTAATCAATACATGGTGGTCTTCTTTCTGATTGATCTTGTAACGCAACCTGGTGAGCGATTCACCGAGGGCATCGTAGAGCGGGGTGCCACAATCAGGTTTGTAAGTAGAAGCATTGATCATTTTAGCATCTGAGATAGGTGCACAATCAAGTATCGTTGTCTTATGTTCTGAATTAAAGAAAACAAGGGTTACCAGGTGTGACTGTTCAGGGTACTTCTCCTGAGCGGACCGGATGGTTTGAAGGGTTTCGTTGCATCCGTTAATCGTCTGTTTTTTAATGACTTCCATTGAGCCACTTTCATCTACTACAAGCAGGTTGTAAACTTTTGTCTGTTTCATCTTGAAAAATATTAAAGGTTAAATTTAAGTTAATACATTTTATTGGTTTTTCGAAGGCTTTGATTTGGATTTTTTCTTGCTTTCATTAAGATCAAACCGTATCAGATTGTATGATTCCCGGATCTCTGAATCGTAAACCATCCGGTCGATCGAAAAGAGTTGCGAAGGTTTATGGGGTGTTTCCTGCATTTTTTCACTCGTTGGTTCGATGTAATCGCAGGAGATCATCTTTTTGTAAAAATTACGCCGGTCTATCTCTTTTTGTGTTACCAGCGAATGCATGGTATAGAGCTGGGAGATGGAGAATTTATCTTCAAACATTTCCAGTCCTACATTTCCGGCCCGGAAGTTCCGCTGAACCTGTGCAAATGCAGCCTTTACAATCTGCTCGTGATCAAATACAAGAGATGGGTAGTTGTCGAGGCTAAACCAACATGCGCTTGCCGCATCATCGCCTCCGATTACATCGTAGTCTGAAGGTTTGACCAAGGCATAAAAGGCAACAGTAACAACCCGTTCTCTTGGGTCGCGGTCAACATCGCTGAATACCGCAAGCTGGCTCATATAGACTCCCTTTACGTTGGTTTCTTCCTGCAGCTCCCGGATAGCAGCCTCTTCAACTGTTTCATCAATTCGGACAAACCCACCCGGCAGGGCCCATTCGCCTTTAAAGGGTTCTACTCCTCTTTCAATTAGAAGAATACGGAGTGATTTTCCGTCAAATCCGAAGATCACACAATCGACGGTCAAGGCAGGGTGGGGGTATTGGTAAGTATATTTTCCGATCGTTTCCATGCTAATAAAGTGTAATTATTACACAAAGATATTGAAGAAAAAATCAATCTCCAAATTATTTAGTGTAATTATTACACAAAACATGGTAAATCGGTGTGAATGGTGTCTATGATAAGGAGAATATCAACAAACTTTTGACTAATGAAGGAATTATACGTAACCGGCTGAAAATGAGCTGTGTCGGATTATTTCGAAAGATTTAAATAAGAAGGGGTTTTCATTTGTCGGTTCAACCATTGTTTATTCACACATGCAAGTGACAGGAATGGTAAATGATCACACAATTTATTGCCACAGATATTTGGAACTGGGTGGGACAAAATAATGTTCAATTAAAAATGTTCAATTAATAATTATCTAATTATTCCGATTACTGATCTTCCGTCGATAAGTTTTTTTCAAAGCAATTCGCCTTCATCGAAATTACGTCTTTCAGTTACATTACCTTCCGAATCCGTTATAAAGATATGGCGCACCTGAAATGAATCACGTATTATAAATTCATATATGCTTGGGTTTTCTGCTTTTTCAATAAAAATGGAACTCATGATTTGTCCGAAAGTTTCCAGTTTTTCCCTGATTGCCCCGTCCAGCATATCAATTTTGTAATTTGTCTCGGTTTTAAGCCATTTTCCTGATTTTTCGAACCATGCTATTTGTTCAATGCCATTTACACGAAAAATGACTTCAAAATGTACATCCTTTTCTTTCGACCACTCAATATTAGTAGCTTCAGGAAATAATCGATTAAAAGACTTCAACAATTGTGGTCCGGGGGTATTGGCATTAAACCGGAATAAATATTTTAAGATAAAATCTTTCATTGCATGGTTTTGTATTAAGACGAGATTTTCAGCAAAAGTCACATTAAAAGGAGAATTACCCTTGATTATAATGTTCTTTATAGAGGAAAGCCACCCTGTCGCGTGCGCGTTTAAGTCGCATCTTAGTGGCACTTTCGCTGATTTTTAAAGCAGTCTGGATATAAACAATTGGAACATTGTCAATGTAATGCATTGTCAATAAGGCCTTTTCTTCTGGATGGATCAGCTCCAGAATCTTCATCAACCGCTCGCTGTTGATCTCTTTTTCATTTAGTTCGTCAATTACATCGGGCAGTTCGTGCTGACTATTCCAGTCAGGGTAATTCATTTTCTTTTTTGTCCGGAGGTATTCAATACAATTATTATAAGTAATGGCATATAGCCAGGTCGAAAAATTGGATTCCCCTCTGAAGTCAGCCAGACGCTCGAAAACTTTGCAAAAAATATCCTGAACAAATTCCTGAGCAAGTGTTTTTTCTTTAAGCATAGAATAACATTTGTCGAAGACTTTATCTGAATATCGTTTATACAGAACTTCAAAAAGGTTAGTATTGTGCTCTTGCTTAATGAGTCTGATGATTTCTTTGTCTGAATAATCCTTCACAGAATTTTTTATTTTCATCTTTTTTAATACGATAAAACATTAAATATTAAGATTTTACACCTTTTGGCTCGTCAAAATTAAAAAAAAAATCCGAAATTATTGTGACCTCTTGGCACGTTTGCGTCTAAACATTGTATTTTAAGAATTGAAAAACATTTATTACTTTTAAATTTATCTTGAAAATTATGAAAAAAGGATTATTAAAATTGGTTGCTTTTAGTGTTTTGGTTGTTACATTGGCTAGCTGTGCCAAAGCTCCTCAGGTTGAAATCGATGCTGCAAACGTTGCTATCGAAGCTGCAAAAACTGCTGGTGCTGATCGTTATGTTCCTGAATCTTTCAATGCTGCTGCTGAAGCGTTAAAAACTGCTGTTACAGCTGTTGAAGAGCAGAATTCAAAATTTGCTTTATTCAGAAATTATGATGCAGCAAAAACAACTCTTGCTTCTGTTAATACCCTTGCAGGTAAAGCAGTTGAAGAAACAACCGCAAAGAAAGCCGCTTTGACAGCTGAAGTTACTGCTGCTCTTGCTGAAATTGCAACAGTTATCACTTCTAACAAAGAATTGTTAGCCAAAGCCCCTAAGGGTAAAGAAGGCAAAGCCGCTATCGAAGCTATCGGTCAGGAAATTGCCGCTGTTGAAACTGTTAGTACTGAAGTTACCGCAGGTGTTACCAACAAGGAAGACATCTTAACCTTATCTGGCAAAATCAAACCAGCCGTTGAAAAAGCAAAAGCTATCAACACTGAGTTGACAGAAGTTATTGCAAAAGCAAAAGGTGGCAAGAAAGCTAAGAAGTAATTCTTTGTCAGCCTAAAAAGATTTAACCCCCGGAAGCTATTTCCGGGGGTTCTTTTTGAAATTAATTGTAGGAATTTCCTTCTGATTGTTTCATGTTCAATCATATTTTTCAGTTTCTTTGCTGACTGGTATGCGAAATTTAATATTATTGATTTTATCTTTTACGAATGAAACTTGGTTGGAAAAAGAGGTTGTTTATTAGCGTTGGAATATTACTTTCAATTTTTGTAATCGTTTATATGGTGCTTATTCTAACAATGGATAAGCCACCCTTGGCAGAATTTAAATCATGCCAGTTAATACTGGCGAAGGCAAAAAGAGCGAATGCGGATGTGTATGCTCCCGAGTATTATACTGTTGCAGAAAATAAGTATCAGGCTGCGTTAATTGAATGGAAGATACAAAATCAAAGAATTTTTTTTAAAAGAGATTATGCGAAGGCTAAAGGTTTAGTTCTTACGGCAACAATAAAAGCAGAGGAAGCCAATGCATCTTCAGGAGTAAATAAAAATTCGCTGAAATTAAAGTATTTGCAGGAAGTTGAATTGCTTAAGCATAAACTGGATAACTACCACGATATATTTATTCAACTTCCACTTAAAGTTAGTCTTCGAAAAAATTATGAGTTTGGTAAGCTCTTTTTAGAACAAGGTTTAAATGCTTTTAGCAGCGGCGATATCATGCTTGCTACCAAGAAATTAAATGAGGGTAAAATCAGAATAGGCATTGCCGATAAAGAGGTCAATACACTTTTAAAAGAATATTTCAGCAATTTTTCAAAATGGCAAAGTTGGTTTGCTGCTACAATCCGTGTATCGGCCCAGAACAACAGCTTTGCCTTCATAGTTGACAAATTACAACATAAAGGATATCTCTATTACAAAGGGAAACTAACCAAAGAATATGATGTTGAATTTGGCAGAAATTGGATTGGTACCAAATATTTTGCAGGTGATAAGGCTACACCTGAAGGGATGTACAAAGTGATCAGGAAAAAAGGTAACGGGGATTCAAAATATTATAAAGCAATGCTGATTAACTATCCCAATGAAGAGGATTATGTGATGTTTAACAGCAAGAAAAGGCAGGGTGCTATTTCAAAAAACAGCCGCATAGGTGGATTGATTGAAATACATGGTGAAGGCGGAAAAGGAGCGGATTGGACTAGCGGATGCATAGCCTTGGCGAATTCGGAAATGGACGAACTTTTTAGTAAATCACCAGTTGGAATGCCTGTAACAATAGTTGGATCAATGAAATCACTTGCTGAATTATTAAATTAATATTTTTAAAATGGAATTCGAAGAAAAACAAAAACAGTCATTCCTTGGCATTGTGAAATGGGCTATTCCGATATTTCTATTTTGTTTATCTGTCACGATGATCTTTTTTACCCCGGCTTTTCAGGAAAGTGCTTTTATTGTGAAATCCTGGGTTTCCGGTTCGTCCCTCTTTGAAGGAAAATCACCTGAATCAATTGAAAGGCTGGAGCAGCGATTTCGGCAGAGCATTCTTTCAAGTGAGAATAATATTGAAAAATTAAAACCTGTCAAGCCTTATATTATTGTAAATACAACAGAGAACAGATTTTCGCTGCGAAATATTAACGGCGATACCATCAGAACAGGAGTTTGTTCTACCGGCAAGAATGAATTACTAATTGCGGGAAGCAAAAGAATTGTATTTAAAACACCAAAGGGGATCTTTACCGTCAGAAATAAACAGCAAAATCGTCCATGGGTTAAACCCGATTGGGCATTCATTGAAGACGGATTACCCATCCCATCGGCCAGATCAGCTGAACGGATAGATTACAGTACATTAGGCGATTATGCACTTGAGATCGGAAACGGTTATATGCTTCATGGCACCCTTTATCAACGATTTCTAGGACTTCCTGTCACACATGGCTGTGTCCGGCTTGGAGATAAAGATCTGGAAATTATCTACAACACATTGAGTAAGGGATCTAAAGTATTCATTTATTAACCACTAAAAAATGAAAAGTAAATTAGCCTTCTGGATCATTACAATGTTTTTAACTCTGTGTCTGATATATATCCTGACAAACACAATTCTTCTGCCTGTATTTACAAAGATCGCTTTACCCAAAACTTCGGTTCGTTTTTTAGTGGATAAGCAAAAAACAGTCAAATCAGACCAGAATAATCAAACAGATAACGCTTCAGCCGTTTCTTCTGTTGCTGCTGTCAGCAAGGAAACACAATTAAAACTGATTGATTTGAGGAAAAAAGATTTTCTGCTTCAATCACGTTTTGCACTTGCCAGTGACGATTCCATGTACCTGATTCTTGATCTGGTTAACCATACCGCAATATTAGAAATCAAAGGTATTGCACTGCATGAATGTCGTATTCTTGATGTGAAAATCAGCAATTCTATTAAAACGTTCAATGCCGAGTCGTTACTGAACTGGATGGCGCAGCCATTTACACTTAAGCGTGTTGATGCTACAATTCCTAAGATTTCATTTATTGAAAAAATTGCACCTAAAGATACCTTGGAAGCGAATAAAATGGTTGTTGAACCTACAATTCACAAACTTGATGATGTCTATCTTGTGATGGAATTTGACCGAAATCTAAGATTGGTGATTTCTCAGAGTGAGAAGCCTGATGAGGATGGTCAGAAACTTATTTCGGCTTTGCGCTGGAAATACAGTAAAATTGAAATAGAGCGTTCGGTGCAGTCGCTGACCAAATTTAATCGTGAACCTGTTAAACCTCAAATAAATATTGTTCTTCCCAAATCAGATGCAACAATATTGTACAAAGCACTTCCGCTTAATCCGCGGATGATCCTGAAGATGTGACCTGAAATGACCAAAATGTAGTGAAAGATGGGTTCCAGGTTAGAGGGGTACATAAAGTTACGGGTTACGAAGGGTACACAGAGTTACGGTTTAATCGCAACATAAAATTCGTTTTTCCTAATTCCTGGATAATTGTTATTGAGCATATTAAATGATAAACTCCGGAATAATCACATCACGAGCTAACTTGTAGGCAGGTTCTGCTGCGCTTACTGCGTTGACTGCTGCTTTTGATGCCGTTAAAAGGGCTGTTAATGCCGGAATTTTTAAACTTGCCTTTGATGGATTGTAGGTTGCTCCATAAGACGTAACGTCTGTAATGATGACGTCGAAGTTTGCCACGTTGATTGGGTGGCCTGTTTCCTGGTACTTGCCATGATTTCCAATTTAAGAGTTAATAATTCACTAGTGTCTCTTAAAAATAGTTAAATACTTCTGTAAAATACTTATAATCAAT
>JBAXOA010000118.1:0-13212 GCA_037133495.1 Mariniphaga sp.
CTGCCTGGTCTTGTTTTGCCATTTACAATGGTTCGGTAAGATACCCTGACCTGATCGGGTAATTTTTTAGGCGCTGAATAGGCGTATAAAGCTAAAAAACAAAATAGGAAGATAATCAGTCGTCGTTTCATATTCTAAGTTAAAAATAAGGAGACCGTCTACAAGTGTTGTGAGACGGTCTCCTGTTATTTATTAAAAAATTAGCATTTAATTTTTTGGACCATCTCCGTATTGAGGATCGGTTTTATCAAACCACAATCTTTCGGTATTCAGTTTGATAGGATCTAAAGTAGCCGGAGTAATACCCTGTTCGGTAATTGCGGCCATTTTATTGGTATAGTTAATATCATCTTTCCCTGGAGTAGAAATTACGAAGCGACGTGGAAGGGTCATTTCAACACCACTTGATGTTATTTTTTCCCATGCCAGGTATGCGCTTCCTTTCTTTGGAACTCCTGAACGACGGACAGTTGACCAGACATCGCCCGGGGTATTCATAAAGTTGATGTACTGTTGTATGTAAACCTTTTCAAGTCCGTCAGTTGCCAGGTTACAGATTGGCTTAGCCAGTAAGGCTGCAACTTCTCCGGCCTGTAATTTGGTGGCGCCAGCTGCATTTTCATTAGCATCGGTATAGACAGGGTCGCCGCTGTAATAAGGCATCTGGTTGTTTTTAGCCAGTGCATCCATTCTGAGTACCGACAATTCTACCCCTTTATTGAAGTATTCCTGTGCGGTTTTTGGCAGGGTTGCTCCCATTAATTTAAACTCAGCCAGGTATAGATTTGTTTCAGCAGCACTTCCAAGTATTACGTTCAAACCTGGATCGTTATCTTTCAATTCGATAACACGGCCACCCGGTTTAGTCGGATAAGTAAAATCGTAAGTTGTGCGAACTAATTTTTCCGAATAGAGTGAAGTTGAAGCATACGTTTTCTGAACACTACCAACAGTCAACTTATTGAGCTCGGCCTGGTTGAAATAGATGTTGTTGATCGGATCCTGTTTTGCATCAGGAGAGAGGGGAGCGCCATGATAACGAACCCAGGGCTCGCCTGGACTTTTCCATCCGGTAAACTTCTTATTTACATCGACATTTACATATTGAGCGACATAAGGAGGCAGTGCTTTCCCTGCATCCAAAAATGCCTGAACCACTTCACCATTAAAAGCGTCTTTCTCGAAGATGAAACGTAAGCGTGGATCCTTGATTCCAACCATGAAATCGACAAGATTTTTGCTGGCAAACCCGATCCACATACCGTTCCCTGTTCCATAGTATTTAACCCCTTTGTTGTAAATGAAGTCATCACTCAGGCCATCCATATACCCTGCAGTAGAAGTACCTACTTCGCCGGCGATTTTGAGTGCCAGGGCGCGATCCTGGTTAATTAAACGGGCAGCAATTTTAAGTTTGAGCAAATTGCAAAACTTGGCCCATTTCCCGTAGTCGCCCCCGTAAATAATATCCTGGCTTCCCATGCTAACCTGGTTGTTTGCAGTTGCAAGAATTGCAATAGCACCATCCAGTTCTTTCAACCAGCTGGTGAAAAGCGCCTTTTGATTATCAAGAACAGGCGTTAATAACGGAGGATTCGTATATGGCGCCAAACCTGCTTCAGAATAGACCAGTGAACCAGAATTATCGGTGTTATGAATAGCCGGCAAAATCTGTGTGGCATAAGTCAGGGCTTTCATGGCCTGGTAGGTCGATTTTTCAGGCTCAGCCATTTTATCAATGTTATACCTCACATCAAGTGTTTGAGTAAACAAACGGCTGTAGAGGTCAAACCCTGCCGAAGGGCCCATATCCACGAAATCGGAGCTGTTGCCTCCCTGTTTCGAGGTTACCTGTGCCCAGGGATAGATGTACTGGAAGTTATTATAAAACCAGGTGGTGTAATCGTTTGAGTACATCTGATCGATGGCGGTGGTAACCGAAAACCTAAGATCTGGTTTCGAAATGGATGATGGATCTGAATTTAAGTCGCCAAACTTTTGTTTGTCGCAGCCCCAGACCATCAGGAAAACCAATGCAAATACTATTTTATATGTATTTTTCATGTGTTGCTAATTTTTGAAAATATTAAAAACCTACAGATACAGTCATTGTATATGATGCAGTATACGGACTGAATGATCGTTCGCGGAATGATTCGGTACTTGATGTTCCCCTGAAGCTTTCAGGATTCAGGTGATTTGGAAGTGAGTTATACAAATACCCAAGATTACGTGCATTTAAGGAAACCGCCAGCGTGGTTGCCTTAATTTTCCTGGCAATCGATGAAGGAAGGGTGTAACCAAGAGATACATTACGAACGGCAATGTAGCTTACTTTGCTGAACCAGTCATCGTTGATAACGCCTGTACTCCAAGCATTGTTCCTGTAAGTAAAATAACTGGCATGGGTAGGTTCAACATAACCTTTATCCATCGCTTGCTTATAAGTTAATCCACCTACGTCCTGTGATGTTCCAGCTGGGGTGGTTACTTTCTGCCCAACCTTGAAAACTCCATCGGGAATAACCCCATCGACAAATGTTTGACCTTTTGAATCTGCATATCCGGTAGTCCATCCCTGGCCACCGTGCCCGGCGTCACGTCCTGCTAATGAAGTTTCCAGGTAACCGTATGATGTACCGTATTTATTGGAGTACGATGCAATATTACCTCCAAAGCGGGCATCAAGAAGGAAAGAGAAGGATATGTTTTTGTAGGAAAGCGCGTTATTCCATGACCCTTCGAAATTGGGCTGTATCTTACCAACCCGCTCGGGTTTATTGCTTCTTGTATAATAAGCTCCGCGACGTGTATCGTTCCATGTCAGGATTTTCATTCCATTGAGTGGATCGTTTGCATTGGCTGCATTGTTCCATTTCAAAGGTTTTGTATCCGACATCAATACACCGTATTCACCGCCTTCAAAGGCAACAGAACCTACGCGAAAGTTTCCGTAACCGATATCACCTCCAAGAGGCTTATATTCCCCCACTTCTTTGCGGAGATTTGAAATCTTGGTCGTGTTATTCCAATAGTTAAAAGTTGATTCCCATGTGAAGTTGCGGGTTTTGACAGGTTCTACTCTTAATGAAAGTTCAATCCCTCTATTGGTAAGTGATCCAATGTTGGACAGCATCCCATTGTATCCCGATTCACCTGGGATTGGAATTGATCCGATTTGATTATTAATTGTTTCGTCGTAAACTGAAAGATCAATTCCTACACGGTTTTTCAAAAATCTCAGATCAAGACCGGCCTCGAAAGAGTTTTTCCTTTCAGGTTTAATACCTGGGTCGACCAACGTTGTCGACTTGGCATTGGTATAAACATACGATCCGCCGGCCATTTCATAATTGCCGATTGAGTAGCCGTTATTAATCGAATAGGGACTGGTGTCGTTACCAACCTGTGCCCATGATAAACGGGTTTTTGCCAGGGTAACCCAGTCAGGCATTTTGAATGTTTCATTGGCAATCCATGAAGTGCTCACCGATGGATAAAAATAGCCGTAATTACCTGTTCCATTGGTGTAAACCAGCGCCGACGACCAGTCGTTACGACCTGTAAGGTCCATAAACAATTGATTTTTCCAACCCAGGTTTAGCAAGGCATAGACGGAATTAATCTGCTTGGTATTATTTATACTACCTGACGATCCTAGCGTTTTTTTCGAGTTTCCGAGGAAGAACCTTCCGGGTACAATTAAGCCTCCGTCGGTCCAAACGTTAGTAGCTTCTCTTCTTTGATCCCAAAGTTCACCTCCGACAATCAGATTGGAAGTAAAATCGCCCCAGTTTTTAGTCATGTTGGCGGTGATTTTTGCTGTGCGGCTTCTGTCTGTACTGTTTCCCAATGAATAGTAACCACCTTCGTTGGCATAGCCGGTACCCAGGTCTTTTTGTTCTGATGTGACTGTGTAATAGTTCATATTACCTTCAGCAGTAACAGAGATCCATTTGGTAAGATTTGCGGTTAAACGGATGATTGGTCGTACAACCTGCTCCTCCCTTGTGTTTGAATTTAAATTGTACCTGAACCAAAGATCGTTCATCGGAACATTGGCATATTTATCGCCATAAGCTGATGATGGAACACCACCGTGAGGTGCCTGGTAAATTTCGCGCTTGTTCCATTTTTTTGTATCATACCAGTTTTCCAGGTTACCGTCGAGGAATGCCTCAGAAAGGTCGTTACCCGGATTCTTTGGATTAGAAATCGTATGCGAAATGGAAGCTTCAGCCTTTAACCAGCTTGCGAGTTTATAGGAACCTGAAAACATGAGTGAATTCCTTGAAAATTCATTCGATGGGGAAGTTCCTTTACGTTTATTGTATGAATCAGAAAGGAAAAAGGTTCCTTTATCATTTCCTCCGCTTAATGCTACCGATGTGTTGGTATTGAACCCGGTTTTATAAGCGTCTTTCATGTTGTTTTTTGCAGGAAGGTATTTGCTGATTGATCCGTCGAAATCTTCAATATCTCTTCCGTCAAACTTTGGTCCGTAAGCTGTACCTGACCATGGATGACCAATTTTTGTCATCATCCCCTTGTCGTTCTTGTAATATTGAGTCATTGGGGCAAACTGGTAATACCTGCCGTTTGCGTCCTTATCTCCGAAATCAACATAACCGGCAATTGCTCCTGTTCCATATTCGTATTGAATATCAGGTTGTGCGTAAACAGCGTCAATTCCGACACTTTGTGTAACCGTTACGCCTATTCCTCTTGTACCAGCCCCGTCTTTGGTTTTAATAACGATGGCGCCATTCATACCGCGTGAACCGTAAAGTGCCGTTGAAGCTGCACCTTTGAGTACGGAAATAGATTCAAAATCATCCGGGTTTAGGTTCTTGAGCTGATTACCAAAGTCATTTGAATCTCCTGACCAGTCGGCACTTGCATTTGAAATACTGTTTTCAATGATCACTCCGTCAACCACAAAAATAGGTTGGTTACTATTTGAATTCAGAACAGAGATACCACGAATCTGGATCTTTGAGTTTCCAAACAAACCTCCATCGGAAGCACCAATGCTCAACCCGGTGGATTTTCCCTGAAGTGCCTGTACAGGGTTGGTGGTGTTGGCCTTAGCCAGTTCCTCACCTTTTACCTCTGTAACGCCGTAACCAAGTTTTTTGGTCTCGCGTTTGATTCCCAAGGCAGTAACAACAACTTCGTCTATACCGATTTCGTCAGGTGCCAGACTGACATTTATAACAGAACGGCTGTTCACTGGTTCCTGAACCGATTTCATTCCAATGAATGAAAATACAATCGTTGATTTTTCCGAGGAAACCTTAATGGCAAATTTACCCTGGAAGTCAGAAACAGTTCCATTGGTTGTCCCTTTTTCCAATACGGTAGCGCCCGGTATAAAAAGGCCATCAGATTCGGAGACAACGGTTCCATTTACTGTATGTTGCGCCATTGCACTGCCCAACAGTGTAATGCACACTACAGCCAATAAGAAAATTTTACGCATAAATTTCTAATTTTAATTGACATAATAAATTATTAGTTTGTTCCACTGTAATTCGCACTCTAACACTGTATCAGTGGATTTATACAACGTATTCCTATCAGTCTTACTAATATAAGGGAGACTAATAAATGTTTATCCGAATTGATTCTTTTCCATAGTATTAATTTTAGAATGAGTTTAAACAGAAAATGCAAAATGATTAAATGTATTTCATCTTAATAAAACAGTCAGCGATATTAAATCCGGATGTGTCGTTGTCCATGCTGATTATTTAATTTATTTATTGATAGTTGATTATCAGCAATTGTTTCTTCTGCCCGATTTTATTCATATCAGACGAAGAGATTTTTTTGGATTGTGAAACTGTATCCTTTAATATAGATTAAATTTGGATTAATTAGATATTAAATATTCTAAGTAATAAGTGCGAATAAATAAATTATTTTATAATCTATTTATGATATTTTAACATGATTTAGATATTTATAAAATAATTGTTGTAAGAACAGAGATAACGTGCTTCAAATCAGAACTAAACAGCACTATTTAGATTTATTATTTGTTTGCTTCTCATCAGATTATTTTTCATATTTCAAAGATTGACCACACCCGGGTCGAGCAGCCAGTACCTTCTTGCGATCATATCAGGGGTTGTCTGGCGCGGTAGCAGCGTGGAGTTATATTTGGGAAAGCCTGTGCGGCGAACCAATCCAAATGCCTCGTTGCCCATCTTGTAGAAGTTGAAAAGCTGCTGGATATAAATCTTCTCGAGATTGTTGTTGCCATCCAGCATTACTTTCGGCTGCTGCAGGTAGGCATCGGTCAGGGCGCTAACATTGCTAACCGAATAGGAACCTGCCTTTATGGCGATGTTGTTCATGGTTTCGATAGAAGCGCGAACACCTTTATTATAACAATCAGCTGCTGTGCCCTTGGTACCGACTCCTGTGCCATAGCCTTTCGGGATGAATTCGGCTATCTGGATGCACACTTTGGCATGGGGAACGATCACATCGATCACCTTACCGGTGGCATCATCGATGCGCGGATTGAAAAACCGGCGGTTGATGCCCGAGATGAGCGAATACTTGTTATTCCTGTAAGGGACAAATGGGAACAAAAAAGAATCAGGTTTTAAAATTCAGCCATCAATAAACCTCTTTTTTCTTTTCTCCCCGGTAACGAGCAAAAGGAAGTGCTGACAAAAGTTTTGTTTTATAGTATTCCAATACCATATTTCCCTCCCCGATAAGGAATTGAACCGCCATATATATAATGCATACTGAACCTTTCGGCCAGAACTTTCAACACATCAACTTTATTGCTTCGGGTGGTTACACTGTCGAGTTCCTGCAAAGCAACAAAATCCGGATGGATTGTCTTAATTACCTCCGCCACCCTGTTATAGTCGGTTTTCTAGTCCATTCCGACGCAATTGCGGACGTTGTAAGTGAGTATCCTGACAATCCCCTCCGCTGGTTTGTCATAGTGGTATCCTAAAGAATGAGATGAACCGTGATTCTGCCCAACCGCAATTAGCGATGAGACCAGAAGAATTGAAAAAAGCAAAAAAAGTGAACGATTCAGGACATTCATTTTAAAATAAAAATTAATAAAGGCCTATAAATGAAATTTAAGAATGCCAGCGGTTATTGTTTTGAGATTCAATTAGAATTTTCCGAAATGCTCTTCCAGTTTCATTGTCCGGTAATTGAAAATTTCATCAAGCTGCTTTTTAATGATTAACCAATTTGCAATACTGCCCAGAAAACCGAAAGGTGGCTGATAATCGATAATGTCTGTCATCATAACTCCTCCGTCAACAACCGCAATATGGTGTTGGTGATGCCACATTTTATAGGGGCCGACACGCTGCTCGTCAACAAAATATTTCAATTCGCTCAAATGGGTGATCTCAGTGATCCATTTCATCTTAATTCCGGCCAGAGGACTAACCATATAACTGATCATCATACCTGCGTACATCTTATCCGGCAAATCTTTGGTTGTGATATCGAATCCCATATATTCCGGAGTAATACGCTTCAGATTTTTTGGTGATGAGATAAATTCCCATACCTTTTCGGCTGTTGAATGGATTTTTTGAGTTTTAATCAAAGTATAGGCAGGCATGCAGTTGTTTTTAAATTGCGTTATGAAAAGCGAAATATTAAAGAGAAGCAATTTTTTTAATCATTCCTTTAAAAATAAATCCATGAAAAGGAAGGACTGCATACCAGTAAGTACGGCCCCAGATTCCCAATGGTCTGAATGTTGCAGTTTGTATCAACTGATTGTCTCCGGTAATCTTAAATTCAAGCCAGGCTTCACCCGGAAGTTTCATCTCTGCATAAAGAAGAAGCCTTTTTTCAGATTTGTTGGCCAGTAAAACCCGCCAGAAATCAAGTGATTCACCTGCGGATATTTCATTCGGATTTTTCCGGCCCCGGCGCAATCCGACACCGCCTGAAAGCCTGTCGATGGCTCCTCTGATTTCCCATAACCAATTGGCATGATACCACCCTCTGGTACCACCAATCGACCAGATATTCTGTAAAGCCCTGTCACAGCAATTTTCGATTTTTATTATTCTTTTGTCAGTATAGCACCCAAATTTAGGAACTTGTATGTGTTGCGAGATTCCGTTTTTCAAAGTTGAACTGGTGAGAGCATCTTTCCAGCTTGATACAACCTGATTTTGTTCGATTTTACCGAAAGCCAGTTGAATAGCCTTGTTGTAACCAATCAGGTGAATACCACCAATCAGTTCGTCGAGATTATTTTTTTTGCAGATAATCTCTACTTTCATGGAATTTACGAGGTGGATTGCCAGTGAATAAGTGGTTGAAGTGACAAAATAGAGCCAATAGGATGACAATCGCGGAGACATTACCGGCATCACCCATATTATTCGCTTCAGTCCTCTTACTTTGGCAAATCTTAAAAGCATGTCTTTGTACGTGAGCACCTTAGATCCGCCAATGTCGTAGCTGTTGTTGAAAGTCGGCTTATTATTTAAAACGCCTACCAGGTATTGGATCACATTCCGTATTGCAATTGGCTGCGACCGGGTGTTCAGCCAGCGGGGAGCAATAATAAGCGGAAGCTTTTCAACTAAATCGCGGATAATCTCGAAGGAGGCACTTCCCGAACCTATAATAATTCCTGCTTTAAGTGTTGTAAGCGAATATTTATCTGATTTGAGAATCTCTTCAACATTTTTTCTCGAATTCAGATGTTTAGAGAGTTTCTCTGTGTTGGTGATTCCACTTAAGTAAATGACTTGCAATGCATTGGTCTGATCTATTCGTGCCCTGAAATTTCTGGCTGAAACTTCTTCCAGCTTTGAAAAATCCCCAACACTTGTCGACATTGAATGGATCAGGTAATAAGCGGCATCAATATCATCAGGAATTTGCTTTAGCGTTTCTCCATCAAGAAAATTTACTTCAATGACAATGAGATCACCGGAATTATAACGCTCATGATTAAACCTTGATTTATCCCTTACACAACAAACCACCTGATGACCATTCTGAAGAAGAACAGGCAATAACCGCTGCGCGATATATCCGGTAGCTCCGGTAAGGAGAATTTTCATTTGAACTTTTTAAGGATTAACATACAGAAAATCTTTTTGTTTAATTCCAAAATTTGTTAATCTGATTCTGAAATTTTTTATCTTTACGGGAAGGCATACTGTTTTGCTTTGTTCCCTTGATATTATTTGAATTGACTTTTACGGTACTGAATTATAAAATGTTTAACCTGTAATATTAATCAAATTATGAGTAATGAAGTAGAATTATACATTGAGAATTTCATGGCAAATCTGACTGCTAAAAATCCGCATGAGAAAGAGTTTCATCAGGCTGTGCACGAAGTTGTCGAAAGTCTGGCACCTTTTCTTCTTAAGAATCCGTTTTATAACAAAATGAAAATTCTTGAAAGAATGTCCGAACCCGAAAGGGTAATCATGTTCAGGGTTCCCTGGCTAAACGACCGTGGTGATGTTGAGATCAATAAAGGATACAGGATCCAGATGAACAGCGCCATCGGGCCGTACAAAGGAGGTTTGCGCTTTCATTCATCGGTGAATCTTAGTATTCTGAAGTTTCTCGCCTTTGAGCAGGTGCTTAAAAACAGCCTCACAACATTGCCGATGGGTGGAGGAAAAGGCGGGTCTGACTTTAATCCCAAAGGGAAATCTGAAAATGAAGTGATGCGCTTCTGTCAATCCTTTATGACCGAGCTTCAGCGTCATATCGGACCGGATACGGATGTTCCGGCAGGAGATATCGGTGTTGGTGGCCGCGAAATAGGTTATATGTTTGGTCAGTACAAAAGACTGCGTAATGAGTTTACCGGCACGCTTACGGGGAAAGGGTGCTGCTGGGGCGGAAGTCCGCTGCGCCCCGAAGCAACAGGATACGGCGTGGCCTATTTTGCTCAGGAGATGTTGAAAACCAGAGGAGATTCGATTGCCGGAAAAACTGTGGTGATTTCAGGATCCGGCAATGTTGCTCAATACGCCGTAGAGAAAGTGAATCAATTGGGTGGCAAGGTTGTAACGCTTTCTGATTCAGACGGATATATTCATGATGCGGATGGCATCGACGCCGGCAAACTAGCCTGGGTATTAGAACTTAAGAATATGATGAGGGGGCGAATTAAAGAATATGCTGATGAATATCCCGGAGCCAGTTACTTTGAGAATGAGCGTCCATGGGCTGTTAAATGTGATATCGCCCTGCCATGTGCCACACAGAACGAACTTCACGAACATGATGCCAGGACTTTGGTAGCCAATGGCTGCATTTGTGTTGCTGAAGGCGCCAATATGCCATCAACACCAAAAGCCGTTGATGTTTTCCTCGGAAACAAAATTCTTTACGGACCCGGAAAAGCTGCAAATGCTGGTGGTGTTGCCACTTCGGGTCTGGAAATGACACAAAACTCAATGCGCATCACATGGACTGCTGAAGAAGTTGATGAAAAACTTAAGACAATCATGAAAAACATTCATCAGACTTGCGTTGAAAACGGTAAAGAACCAGACGGATTCGTGAATTATGTGAAGGGAGCCAATATTGGAGGATTTCTTAAAGTCGCCTCAGCCATGCGTGAGCAGGGATTGGTTTAATTAAGTTCCGGTATTATCTTCGCAGTTGAAGAGCCTTTGAATGTTTGGGCATCGTCGGTGGAATTGAACTGCCGTATACTCAAATATTTTAAGGCTTTTTCTTTGTCTATTCAAGTAGTCGTGATTCAATATCCATTTGTTGATGTAAGATTCTGATAATTTCCAGTTCGTTAGCTGTTGCGTTTATTTTGTAAAAGATGAAGTGAGATTTTACTCTCGAACGAAAATACCCCTTTCTTAGGTGACTGTAATCTGTGCCAGATGTCGGCTTTAATACCAGGTATTCAATTTCGTCCATTACTAAGTTCAGATATCTGTCGGCCTGCTCCAGTGACCAATTTTCAAAGGTGTAAAGCCATAATATTTCAAGATCATTTAAAGCTTCCTTGCTGATTCGATACTTCATTATTTAAACTGAATGTTTTTGATGAAGATTATTTAAAAAAGATTCTCGATTAAAATCTTCTGCAAAACCAGATTTTTCGCCTTTTTTAAGTTCGTTAATAAGCTCTGTTTTTTTAGCTTCTTCGTATTCAAACATTCTTAAAGCAGTTCTTACCACCTCACTTACAGAAGAGTATTTCCCTGTTTTAACTTTCTGATTTACAAATTTATCAAAATAATCCCCTAATAAAATTGATGTGTTTTTAGCCATAACATTTTTATTTCAAAGATACCAATCTTTGGTATAAATAACAATACAAAAGTAAATTTACTGATTAAAGATACAGTTGAGGTAAAAATTGTTAAAATGTTGTTTAAATAAAGTTTTTCATCAGGCGATTATCAGCATACCGTCATCATCAAGCACAAACGACTGGACGGCAATATCGCCGGCACGCTGTATCTTGCCAGGCCAGCCAAGGTGGTGCTGATTTGGAAGTGTTGGCACTGCAAACGGATACGAGAAAGATCCGGTATCCTCATTCAGTAGTGGCGATGTTCGCTCGATGCTGATGGTGGTATCGATAGATAAGGCTATGGGTTGGCTGTTGACGGTTAAATTCATCGGTGAATAATTTGTTTGGACGAAGTTAGGGGGGATGACGGGGGTTGGAAAGGACAATTTTTTTGCTTCGGCTTCACTCAGCAAACGGGTGCGGGTGCGCGAGGGGATGGTTTTATTTATTTATTTATTATTTTGACGCTCGGCCGGGGGGATTGGGATATGGTTGGGGATGGTTGTGGGCCGAGGTGGGAAGGGATCCGACTAAAAATTTGCCATTCATGTTTTATTAACCTAATTTTGAGAAAATGTTCAATAAAACGTTGTTACGATAGGCAATTTTAATAAAGGCATAAATAAGCATTTTGAAAAGCAAAATTATTCTTCACATACCACATTCATCAATTAATATTCCGATTAGGGAAGGATATGTCGTGGACAATGAATCTTTGGATAAAGAAATTCTAAAATTGACTGATTGGTATACTGATGATCTTTTTTATTCCGAGGATGACGAAATGATAAAGGCAGAATTTTCCAGAATCTTTTGTGATCCGGAACGGTTTGCCGATGATCAGCAGGAGGTAATGGCTCAATTCGGCATGGGTGTCCTTTATGTGAAGAGTGACGATGGTGAAATTATACGGAATGTAACTTTTGAGTTACGAGAACGAATCTTGACCGAATATTACTGGAAGCATCATCAGCGATTAAGTAAAGCAGTTAATAATCAGCTGGAACAATTCGGTACTGCCCTAATTCTGGATTGTCATTCCTTTCCGGGGAATCCCCTAAACCGGGATCTGGACAAAACTCCTAACAGGCCCGATTTTAATCTTGGTACAGATGCTTTTCATACACCGAAACATTTAATAGATACCTCTATTGCATTTTTTGAAAAGACGGGTTTTACCTTAGGAATTGATTGGCCTTATCAAGGATCGATTGTGCCGTTAGAACATTACAATCAAAACAAAAATGTGCAAACGATTATGCTTGAAATAAATAGAGCTTTATATTTAAAAGAGCCAAATAAAGAGAAAACAGAAAAGTATATGGAGATAAAAGAGGCAACCGCTAGATTCATAAAAACAATTAAAAACATTATTTACACTTAACAAAACCATACATTCAATACACAATGACGAAAGAACAAGAACGCGACGAGCTACACCGCACAATATGGCAAATTGCAAACGATTTACGAGGCAGTGTTGATGGCTGGGATTTTAAATCGTATGTATTAGGCATGTTGTTTTACAGATTTATTTCCGAGAACCTGACTGTTTATATCAACAAGGAAGAACAGCGAACCGGCAATACAAATTTCGATTATACTAAAATTTCCGATAAAGATGCTGAATTCGGGAGATCCGATACAGTGAAAGAAAAAGGCTTTTATATATTGCCTTCGGAGCTATTTGTGAATGTGTGGAGAAAAGCAAAGAATGACGATAATTTAAATGAAACATTGAGTACTATTTTTAAGAATATCGAAAATTCAGCCAAAGGCACTGAAAGTGAAGATGATTTGCGTGGTTTGTTTGACGATATTGATGTAAACAGTAATAAACTTGGAGCAACAGTCCAAAAACGAAATGATACTTTAGTCAAAATCATTGACTCAATCGGTGGGTTACA
>JBAXOA010000119.1:0-12465 GCA_037133495.1 Mariniphaga sp.
GGTCTGGGTACCAGCGCAGTTAAGGATATTGCAGCAGCCTTCGGTTCGGGTAATGAAAAACGAGTCGGCACCGTAATAACAGCATTTCGACGGATGGTTTGGATAACCGGACTGCTGGGATTGGTCATTACTTTATTGTTAGCACCATGGCTCAGCCAACTCACGTTTGGCAATCACAATTATACGATGGCCTTCATCTGGCTATCTTTAACACTGCTGTTTAATCAATTGAGCAGCGGTCAGATGGTGCTGCTCCAGGGAATGCGCAAATTGAAGTTTTTAGCGACAGCCAATCTTTCAGGCAGTACGATAGGTCTGATTGTAACACTTCCGCTTTATTTTTACTATGGCATTGATGGTATTGTTCCCGGAATTATCGGTACGGCTCTGGCATCACTGTTGATATCGTGGTATTTCTCCGGGAAAATAAAAATAGAAAAAGTAGCTCTGTCACCCTCGCAGACTATTGTGGAAGGAAAGAATATGCTTCGGATGGGTTTTATCATCAGTCTCAGTGGCTTACTTTCAGTTGGAGCAGCATATGTTGTTCGTATATTTATCAGCCGTACCGGCGGCGTTGATCAGGTAGGATTATACAATGCAGGATTTGCCATTATTAACACATATGTAGGGTTAATATTCAGCGCGATGGCTACCGACTACTACCCTCGCCTTTCCGCGGTAGCTCACGATAACCTGCGTTGCAAGCAGACCATCAATCAACAGGCTGAAATCGCCCTGTTAATTCTGGCACCCATTCTGATTGTCTTTCTGATATTTATCAACTGGGTAGTTATCCTGCTCTATTCAAAACAGTTTATTGCAGTAAACGGCATGATCTATTGGGCTGCTTTGGGAATGTTTTTTAAAGCCTGCAGCTGGGCTATTGCATTTGTCTTCCTTGCAAAAGGGGCAAGCAAACTCTACTTCTGGAATGAATTGATTGCAAATATCTTAATATTGATATTGAATCTGATCGGATATCATTTTTGGGGTTTAACAGGATTGGGAATTTCATTTGCCATAGCTTTTCTCCTTTATCTTGTGCAGGTTTACTTGATTAGTAAAGTAAAGTTTGAATTTAGCTTCGATCGCGATTTTGTCAAAATTTTTGAAATTCAGTTTGGTTTGGCAATTGCTGGTTTTCTGACTACCAAATATTTATTGAATCCTTTTAACTATATCTTAGGAATCTTGTTGATTGCAGTTTCAGCATGGTACTCAATCACAGAACTTGATAAAAGATTAGGATTATTAAGCATAATAAAAAATTACAGGAAAAAATATTAATACATTTTATTTCAGCATACTAAAATAATGGAATCAACAACAAAGGGCGGAAACCAAATAACAACAGAACCATTGGTTTCCATTATCGTAATCACCTATAATTCCTCAAAATATGTACTCGAAACACTTGAAAGTGCTAAAGAACAAACTTACAGGAATATTGAATTAATTGTGACTGATGATTGTTCAACCGACAATACAGTAGAATTATGCCGAAATTGGATCGAAGAAAATAAAAGCAGATTTGTCAACACTGAATTGGTTACCGTTGAAAAAAATACTGGAATACCTGCAAACTACAATCGTGGTTTAAAAGCCTCCAAAGGAGAATGGATCAAGGGAATTGCCGGAGATGACATGTTCCTACCGGACTGCGTAGCGGACTTTATACAATTCGCATCTAATAATTTAGATTCCAAATTATTCATATCAAGGATGTTAACTTTGCAGAATGGTATTATTACTAAAACCCAAATGACCAGTTGTCTTAAAAAAATCTCAGAAACGAATGATCCAAAGGAGCAGTATAAAGCCATATTAATCAGTTATTTTGGCAACTCCCCCAGCCTCTTTGTATCTCGTGAAATTTATAACACTGTTAAATTCGATGAGAAATTCAGATTTCTTGAAGATTATCCATTTGCACTAAATGCAACCAAATCAGGTTTTAGTTTTGTATTCTTTGATAAGGAAACTGTAATTTACAGAAAACATGAAAGTTCAGTATTTGCCAGTATAGAGAAGGACAAGCTATTTAACAAATTCTATATCAATAGGTTAGAGTTTGACAAAACATACCGTTATCCTTATTTGCCAAAGAAGCAAAGAAAAAAGGAACAATTTGAATACAACAGGCTAAAATTAATTGATGCTTTAAATCTTAATCACAGAAATATTTTTTGCAGAATTATTAATAGAATCACAAAGAAATTAAATCCATATACTTAATTATCTGCATTCTAATTTATTAAAAAAATCAAAATACGAATAATTACGCATGGATGTCTCGATTATCATTCCTGTTTACAATGTTGAAAAATATCTCTCAAGATGTCTTGACTCCATTTTCAACCAAAAGTTTACAGGAACCTTTGAAGTGATTGCTGTTGACGATGGCTCTACAGATTCGAGTCTGGAAATTCTGAACCAATATGCACAAAACGAAAATCGGTTACAAGTAATTGTACATCCGGAAAATCAAAAATTATCCATAGCCCGTAGGACCGGTATGGATGCATCAACAGGTGATTATATCATGCATGTGGATTCTGACGACTGGATATTGCCTGACACATTAGAAATATTATATACCAAATGCAAAGAGACTGATGCTGATGTTGTGGTATTCGACTTTCTAAGAGCAGATAGTACAGGGAATCAAATTTCAAAAATAAACATAGCTAAAGAAGTATTAATAAAGGATAAATTGCTCGTTCAGAAGTATTTTTTCGATGCTTGTGTTCTTAAAATTGTAAAGCGTAAGTTGATTCAAAATATGATTTATGGAACAATTGGTTTAAACAGCGTTGAAGACTTAATTTATTCCATTGAAATCCTCCTGCGTGCAGACACAATACTCCTTTTAAATAAAGTACTTTATGCCTATTTTGTAAATCAAAGTTCAATCACTCAAACTGTAAATCTGAAAGCGCTTCTTGATAATCAAATAGTAATTTACGGCGAATTACAGAAAATTTTAAGTGCCAATAGTTATGAGACTGATTTCAAGAGAGGGTTATTTTCGCAAAGAGAAAAAGTTATCTGTTTTCTTCTTTTAAAGAATCACCTTTCAGAAAAAAAATTAAAAGTACCTACTGAAAATTTAGTTAGTGCGCTTCGTCTTTTCTATTCTCCTAATGATAAAATCATCAACAGGATAGCCTTATCAGCCAGGAGTAAATATTTCTGCATGGCACAATACTTTTTGAGTACAGGATTAATAAAATCATCATCAATGCTGCTGAATAAAGTACTCTTCCATGGAAGAAATAAAGTGCTTTACAAAAAATCTAATTAAAAAAATGATTCGCATCAAGAATAGAGTGCTTCTAACTTTCAACAAATACCGGGGTTCAAAAATCAACCGTAAAATTGTAGTTTTTGAATCTGATGATTGGGGAAGCATTCGAATGCCATCGGCTGAAGTATATCATAAATTATTAGACAATGGTATACGGGTAGATAAATGCCATTACTCACGCTATGATTCCCTTGCAAATGTCGAAGACTTTGAAATGCTCTTCGATATTCTCATTAAATTTAAAGATGTAAATGGCCATCATCCTGTTATTACGGCCAATGCAGTGGTTGCTAATCCTGATTTCGATAAAATCAGGGAATCAAACTACCAGCAGTATTTTTACGAACCATTTACCGAAACCATTAAAAAATATACCAATTGCAGCTTTGAACTATGGAAACAAGGAATGGATGAACATATTTTTCATCCACAATTCCATGGCAGAGAACATCTGAATGTGCCAAGATGGATGCGGGCTTTGCAACAAAATTCGAAAGAAATGCATCTCGCATTCGATTGTAATATGTTCGGGATAAGCAGTATAATTAGTAATGAGAAAAATCCAAGTTTCATGGCTGCTTTAGATGCTGATTGTAGTGAGGACCTGTTCAATCAAAGATTAATTTTGGAGGAGGGGTTGACTATCTTTCAGGACAGCTTTGGTTATAAATCCAAGTCATTTATTGCACCCAATTATACATGGCATTCGAGTATCGAAAATACACTGCATCAAAATAATGTACTGTATCTGCAAGGAGACGCTGTTCAAAGAGAACCTGATCTAAATGGAAAAACCCGATCTAAATTTCACTTTCTCGGGGAACAAAATGCAAATAAACAAATTTTTCTGACCCGAAATTGTCTATTTGAGCCGTCCTCGGACAAAAAAACAGATTGGATATCTTCATGTTTAAAAGATATCAAAACAGCTTTTTCAGCAAAAAAACCGGCAATTATTACCTGCCACCGTGTAAATTTCATTGGCGGCATTGATTCCGAAAATCGAAAAAAGAATTTAAACGATTTTTCAATTTTATTGACAGAGATTTCAATCCGATGGCCGGATGTCGAATTTATGACAACAGACCAATTGGGAGATCTTATAAAAAAAGAAAATGAAACACCCATGAGTCTGCGCTTCGCAAACACGAATGAAGATAACTCAGGTGTTCCATCAGGCAATTAAAAAACAAATTATCTTCTGATGAATAAAAAAGAAATTAAAATATTAATTACCGGTGATTTTTGTCCCCTTAACCGAATTGATGATTTAATTAATGCGGAAAATTACGGGAGCATTTTTAACGACTTTCTTCCGCTGATTAAAGAATCAGATATTGCAATTACGAATCTGGAGTGCCCGGTAACACAGACTTCTGAAAAGATTAAGAAAACAGGACCTAATTTAAAAGCTCCGGTAAAATCTGTTAAAGCTCTCGTTTTTGCTGGTTTTAAATTAGTAACTCTGGCCAACAATCACATTATGGATTTTGGTGTTACAGGATTAGATTCAACCATAGAAGCCTGCAACAAATCAGGTATTGATTTTATCGGAGTTGGTTCAAACCTACAGGAGGCGCGAAAACCTAAATACAATGAGATTAATGGAATTAGAGTTGCTTTTATAAATTTCTGCGAGAACGAATGGGCAACAACAAACGGAGATGCACCGGGTGCCAATCCCTTAAATCCGGTGGCGAATTATTACGATATCAAAGAGGCAAAGGCTAATGCAGACCATGTAATTGTAATTGTACATGGCGGTCATGAACATTATTCACTTCCAAGCCCCCGGATGCAGGAAACATATCGATTCTTCGTCGATGCAGGAGCGTCGGCAGTTGTGAGTCACCACACCCATTGTTTCTCCGGATTTGAGGTTTACAATAATGCACCCATTTTTTATAGCCTTGGTAATTTTGTTTTCGATTGGAACAACAAAAGAAATTCATCATGGAACATAGGGTACGCAGTGCAGTTGGAAGTAACTTTGGATGCTGTCAACTTTTTAATACATCCATACAGACAAGGGGATCTTCAGCCTGGAGTTTTACTTCTCAATATGCAGGAAAAAGAAGAATTTGAAAATGAATTATCCCGGCTTAATAATTTCATCGGGAATAAAACATTGCTTCAACAACAATTTAATGAGTTAGCATCCCGACGAAAGGCCTATTACAAATATCTAGTTGAACCTTTTAACAACAGGATCTTCAGTATTTTATATGCGCGGAAGCTGGTCCCATCATTCCTGACAACGAAAAGGCGAAATTTATTCCTGAATATTACCCGTTGTGAAGCTCATCGCGATCTTTTAATAAAATCACTTACTGAATAAATATGAAAATTGGAATTCACAATAGACCCGGCAGCTTCAGTGATCGTTGGATTGTTTATTGTCAAGAAAATAATATTCAATATAAGATAGTCAATTGTTACGATACGGATATCGTCTTTCAATTAGAGGACTGCGATGCATTGATGTGGCACCATCATCATGCGAACTATAAAGATGTATTGTTTGCAAAACAATTAATGGTCTCGATAGAACAAAGTGGAAAAAAAACATTTCCAGATTTTAAAACTTCTTGGCATTTCGATGATAAAGTGGGACAGAAGTATCTCTTTGAATCCATTGGTGCTCCGTTTGTACCCAGTTATGTTTTTTATGCAAAACAAGAGGCGATGGAATGGATTAAGCAAACAACCTTTCCCAAAGTATTTAAACTCAGAGGAGGTGCCGGAGCGGCCAATGTAAAACTGGTGACGTCTGCTGGTCAGGCACGAAATTTAGTTAGAAAAGCATTTGGGAAGGGGTTTTCACAATTTGACAGAACTGGATACTTTAAAGATAGAATAAATAAGTATCGTAATGGAAAAATTGGCATATTAGAGGCTATCAAAGCATTTGGGCGCTTATTTTTCCTTACAGAATTTGCCCGGTTTCATTCCCCGGAGAAGGGGTATATCTATTTTCAGGATTACATTCCTGATAATTTATTTGATATTCGTGTGATCGTGATTGCAGAAAAGGCATTTGCAATAAAACGGATGGTTCGAACCGGAGATTTTAGGGCCTCGGGTAGCGGAAATATTTTATACGGGAAAGAAAATTTTTCCACTAAGACAATTGAGCTTGCATTTAAACTTACTGACAAACTTCAATCGCAATGTGCTGCATTCGATTTTGTTTATGATGAAGCAGGTAATCCAAAAGTGATTGAATTAAGTTTTGGCTTTATTTCTGCCGCCTATGATTCATGTGCCGGCTACTGGGATAAATCACTTCAATTCCACGAAGGAAAATTTATTCCTCAAAACTGGATGGTAGAGACAATAATGTAATTGATTTGTTATTTGATTCATCCGAATCGTAATCAATTCATTTTACATGTTCTTATTGAAATTAAGATTTCCAAGTTCTAATCACTTAAATTCTCTTGTCCCTCAAATATCTTTTAATACATGGATATTTCAATTATAGTACCGGTTTACAATGTTGAACCATATCTTTGCAGATGTTTAGACTCAATTTTCACACAAAATTTCTCAGGAAATTTTGAAGTTATTGCTGTTGAGGATGGCTCAACGGACAAAAGTCTGAAAATTCTGAAAGAATATGAAAAAAAAGAGAGCCGGTTAAAAATTATTGTTCATAATGGAAACAGAAAATTATCTGTTGCCCGAAGGACCGGAATGGATGCTTCAACTGGTGATTACATCATGCACGTTGACTCTGATGACTGGATTTTACCGGGAACTTTGGAATTGCTTTTTCAAAAATGCAAATCATCCGATGCAGATGTGATTGTATTTGATTACATGAAAGAAGACAATAGCGGTTTGCAATCAAGGAAATCAAATATTAGGAATGAATTATTCACTACTGACAAATTAGTAGTTCAAAAGTATTTTTTCGATGCCCCATGGAATAAAATTGTCAAGCGTCATTTGATACAGAATATGATTTATGGGACTATCGGGATAAATAGTGTGGAGGATTTAATTTATTCCACAGAGATTCTTTTACGCTCAAATTCAATATTACTTTTTGACAGTATGTTATATGTCTATTTTGCTAATCATACTTCAATTACCAATACGGTAAATTTAAAATCACTTTTAGACAACCAATTAATTATTTACACGGAGCTACAAAAAATTTTAAGCGCCAATAATCATTCTCCTGATTTTGAAAGATTGTTATTTGCACAAAGAGAAAAAAATATATATTTTCTTCTTATGAAAAATCACCTTTTAAAAAAAGATGCAAAAGTGCCGGTTGATGATTTTGTCAACTCTTTGAATCTGATCTTTACTCCGGATGACAAAAATATGCTACGCTTAATAAAATCAGCCAGAAGTAAATATTTCTGCATTGTACAATACTTCTTAAGTGTAGGAATAATAAGCTCCATATTTACACTTCAAAGAAAGCTTTTCCAAATGGGTTGTAAGCGATTTTCAATAAAAAAATCGCTTTAATAGGATTCATATTAAGAATAGACTAATCGTGAAATCTATTCTTGAATTTTGATCGCTATAAACAACATTGGCAATTTTTTCATTTAAATACTTACTACGAAAATTATGAAAATAGCTATTCATCACACGCCAGGAAGCTTTAGTGACCGTTGGATTTCATATTGCAAGGAACAAGACATAGACATTAAAATTGTAAATTGTTATGAATATGACATTATTTCTCAATTAGAGGATTGTAATGGGCTGATGTGGCATTATCATCATGTCAACTTTAAAGATGTATTGTTTGCGAAGCAACTATTATATGCTGTCGAACAAAGTGGGAAAAAAACATTTCCGGATTATAAGACTTGTTGGCATTTCGATGATAAAGTAGGTCAGAAATACCTTTTCGAATCAATCGGCGCTCCTGTTATTCCAACTTATGTTTTTTACACAAAACCTGAGGCAATACAATGGATTGACAGTACCACTTTCCCCAAAGTATTTAAGTTGCGTGGGGGTGCCGGATCTGCTAATGTAAAACTGGTAAAGACTGACACTCAGGCGCGTCGATTAGTCAACACAGCTTTTGGCAAGGGATTTTCGCAATTCGACCGGCTTGGGTACTTTAAAGAGCAAATCGAAAAGTTCCGCAACCGAAAAGCCAGCTTTTTAGAAGTTATAAAAGGTTTTAGACATCTCTTTATATCAACAGAATTTGCAATTATGCACGAAAGAGAAATGGGATATTGCTATTTTCAGGATTTCATACCCAATAACCTATTTGACATACGCGTAGTTGTAATTACCGGAAAGGCTTTTGCGGCAAAGCGAATGAACCGAAAGAATGATTTTAGAGCTTCCGGAGGTGGAAATAGCTTATACGAAAAAGAGCATATTCCTATTGAAACTATAAAAATGGCATTTCAGATTGCCGGCAAACTTGAAACTCAATGTGCCGCATTTGATTTTGTTTATGATTCTGAAAAAAATCCTATGGTAATTGAGGTAAGTTATGGTTTTGCTGTATTAGGACCTGATCCCTGTGTAGGCTATTGGGATAAATCCCTTCAATTCCACGAAGGAAAATTTATTCCTCAAAACTGGATGGTGGAAGCCTTACTCTAATTGACCGATAATAATCTTCTTTCGATCAACTCAACTCACATTTCAAACTATCAAATTTTACATTATTGAAATTATCAAATTATGAAGTTTCTTAATAAAGCACAAAGGATTGCTCTTTATCTTTTCTTCTTTTCCATAAATTTCGAGATGTGGGACCCATTTAACACCAATGATATCTTTTCAATTGCAAAATTAACCGCAATATTATATTTCATTACTATTGCACCTCATATCTTTCAATATATCCGCACAGATAGCTTAAAGGCTATTTTATATCCTGCATGGATTTTTTTCGGATTTCTAACTTTTATGAGTATGATCAATAGCAATGAATTATTTTCCGGATTCTTCTATTCGTCGATATTTCTGAATATAATACTTTTTTGGTTCTTAGTTAACCATGAACGCGTAGATTATTTGATTATTGAAAAAGGTATGTTTTGCTTTGCATTAGGCTCTGTTTTAATGGTAGCATTGTATTTTGCCGGAATTGGTATAGAGTACGGAGGAGACCGGCTATCCATGTTTGGGGATAATCAAAATGCACTTGGAGTGAAAGTTTCCATTTCATCAATCATTTTAATTGTATTTGTTGTTCAAAACCGATTAAATATCGGTTGGTACCGGTATTTATTACTATTAATACTACCCTTTATGCTGATTTTCGTAAGGGAAACAGGTTCGCGTGTTGCAGTAATTGCATTTGTTTTAGCATTCCTTGCAGGATCTGCACTTTACAAAACAAAAACTCATTTGGTAAAAGTCGGCATATTGATTGGAAGTACCCTCGCTCTAATTCTTTTCGTAATAATTCTGATGCAATCCAATACGCTGGCAGAGCGCTTTGTCAGTACAGCTACAACAGGAGAAATAGGGTCGCGGGATAAAATCTGGAAAACGATCATACCAATTATTAGTAAAAATCCAATCGTTGGAATCGGCAAAACCGGTTACGAATTACAATCCACAATAAATATTGGAAAATCTTTTAGTCCCCACAACGTAATTCTGGAGGTTCTTTGCTACACCGGCATTGTCGGACTTATCCTTTACCTGACTTTTCTGTTTCAGGTTTTTAAAAGTGGCTTTCAAGCTTACTATATAAAGGGATTACTATTACCTTTACTTTTAATAATTCCCATGTTAGTAGTGATATTGAGTGGTCAGATTCTAACATCAAAAATAGGGTGGACTATCTTTGCCTATATTGTAAGCAGCCTCGCTGTGGCAATCAGATCATTGAGAAATCAGAAAGAATTTATTTATCAATGAGAATTCTTTGTGTAATTGACGAATTGGGTTCTGGTGGAGCCCAACGACAATTAGTTGAACTGGCACTGGGATTCCAATCCGCCGGACATGAGATTGCTTTTTTAACATACCATTCCAATTCCTTTTATTACGCTTATCTTGAAAAAGCAAAAATACCTGTAACGCTGTTAATATCTGATAATTACATTATTAGATTATTGAAAATGAGGCGTTTTATTCGTAAAGGAAATTACGGTGCAGTAATATCATTCTTACAGGCCTCCAATTTCATTTGTGAACTATCGGGATTCCCTTTTAGAAAATGGAAGCTGGTCGTAGGTGAACGCAGTGCCAATCCTAATATATTAAAATCATACCGGCTGAAGATATACCGATGGTTTCATTTATTCGCCAATTATATTGTCGCCAATTCAGAGGCGAATATGAAAATTGTAAAATCAATAAATCCACTTTTATCTGCTTCGAAATGCAGGATAATTTATAACATCGTAGATTTCAGCCATTGGTTTCCCTCAAGTGAGTATATTCCAAGAATAAATGGAAAATTAAGATTAGTTGTAGCAGCCAGCCATCGGGGTCTTAAAAATCTAATCGGATTAGTAGAAGCAACTGCGCTGCTTTCAGAATTTGAGCAGTCTTTAATTGAAATTGAGTGGTATGGAGATCGAATAGAGGAACCTTTTGTCGATAACTCTTTTATGGATGCAAAGGGATTGATAAATCAGTATCATCTGGGCAAAATATTCTCTTTTTATCCGGCTACAAAAGATTTAAACCTGAAAATTCAACAAGCTGATGTTGTCGGGCTGTTTAGCTTTTATGAAGGTTTTCCGAATGCAATATGCGAAGGAATGGCATGTGCCAAAACGGTAATCTGTTCCGCTGTTTCTGATATTCCCCTAATATTATCAGAAAATAAAAATTTGATATTTAAGCCAGATAGCATTGAATCGATTCGAAACACACTAAGCAATGTTATTGCACTTTCTAATGAGCAATTATTTGCGATTGGTCAAGCAAATTTAGAACTGGCTAAGACTAATTTCAATCAAGAAATAATTATCAATAAATACCTGAATTTAATCAAGTTATGAAACACCCACGAATCTGCGCTTCGCAAACACGAATGAAGATCACTAAGGTCTTCCATCAGGCAATTAAAAAACAAATAATCTTCTGATGAAACGGATCTTAGTTTTGGGCTATTTTGGCGATAAGAACAATGAATTAAACGGACAAACCTGCAAAACCAGGAATGTGTACGATATGATCGTTTCAAAAAATGAAGACAAAAATGACATCCGCTATTTCGACACACAACAGTTTCAATTTTCGAAATTTTCCTTATTTACCATGCTAAAAAGAATTATTCTGTGCAATAAATTGGTATATATACCTGCACATAATAATTTGAAATATCTGTTTCCAATTATCTATTTAATTTGCTGGATTCGTAGATGTGAAATTTTCTTGATCGTTGTAGGTGGATGGATGGATTCTTTCATAAAAACAAAAAAATTACATGTTTTGCTATTGTCAAAAATAAGTGGAATTTTTCCTCAAAGTCACAATCTCAAAGAAAGATTAATTGCTCAATTCCAATTTACAAATGTTTATTATTTTCCAAATTTTCGGATTAATTCATTTGTCCCTTCTTTCAAGCAGAGAGATGATTTCAGGATCGTTTTTATGGCCAGGATTATGCGTCAAAAAGGTATCGAAACTATCTTTCAGCTTGCAGATAATATTTCACATCAATCCAAAAATAAAAACCGTATGAGTATCGATTTTTACGGTCCTATATTCGACGAGGATAAAGAATATTTTATGGCACAAGTTGAAAAATACGAAATGGTTACATACCAAGGCATATTGTTGCCGGATGACATTTATAAGACTTTAAATGAGTACGATTTGATGGTCTTACCTACCAGATTTTTCACTGAAGGATTTCCCGGAACCATTTTAGATGCATATATTTCCGGTATTCCTGTTGTCGCGACCAGATGGGAGAATGCCACTGAATTTATTGATGATGGTATAACAGGATATATAGTCCCTTTTGAAAATGGAGAGAATGAATTCGTTGATGCAGTCATTAAACTTTATGAAAATAGAGATATATTATTGACAATGAAACAAAATGCATATCAAAAAAGCAAATTATTTACTTCGGATTCTGCTTGGGAAATTTTGAAAAAACACCTTGAAAATTAAATTGCTATAGCCTAAAATCATGTACCTGATGGAATTTATTCTATTTCCAAAATTAAAATTATAAATAAATA
>JBAXOA010000120.1:0-12160 GCA_037133495.1 Mariniphaga sp.
TTGTCTTAAAGTCCTGAAGGGACTGAATTTGAATAACCATGGGTAAAACCCATGGAATAAAGCAAGCAAGCGAATCAACCCTGAAAGGGCTGAACCAGTAATGGTTATCAAATTCAACCCTTTTAGGGTATTTGACTTATATGTTTTCATCTTGTGTCGAATTTGTAATTTTTTTCACCACATTTTCCCTCCACATTGCCTGAAACAAGGGAACAACAAATACCGTCATTACCTGAATTATCATGCCGCCGAACATGGGTATTGCCATTGGAATCATAATATCAGAACCTTTACCGTTAGACGACAGAACAGGAAGTAAAGCGATAATGGCAACAGCGGTGGTCATCATTGCAGGTCTCACACGCTTCAGACCGGCAGATATTACTGCCTCACGAACTTCGTGAACTGTTGAAGGATTCCGGTCTTCAAAAACCTGATGAATATAGGTTCCCATAATCACTCCATCGTTGGTGGCAATACCAAACAAGGCAATGAAACCAACCCATACTGCAACGCTTAGATTGATTGGATGCATCTGAAACATATCCCGAATATTTATTCCGGCGACCGAAAAATTCATAAACCAGTCCTGGCCATACAACCAAAGCATAATAAAACCTCCGGCAAAGGCAACAAAGACACCTGAAAAATGGATAAACGAGGCGGTCACCGTTCTGAATTGAAAGAAGAGCAATAACAATATCAACAGCAGACTTATTGGAATGACAATTGCCAATCTTTTTGCAGCCCGTATTTGATGTTCGTAATTGCCGGCAAACTTATAAGTTATGCCCGGTGCTAAAATAAGCGCGCCGGAGTTTAATTTCTGTTGCAGAATTTTGCTTGCTTCATTCACAACATCCACTTCTGCCTTACCTTCGTTCTTGTCGAAAATAACATATCCATTTAGAAAAGTATTTTCACTCCTGATCATTTGTGCACCTCGGGAGTAATCAATATCAGCGATTTCACCCAATGGGACCTGGACACCATTCGCTGACGGGATGAGAATGCGTTTGATATCATCGGGATTATCGCGCAATTCACGGGCATAACGGACACGAATCGGGAAGCGTTCACGACCTTCGACAGTATTGCTCAGCGCCATTCCGCCAACTGCAACCTGCAAAACTTCCTGCACATCACTGACAGTCATGCCATAACGCGCCATAGCTTCCCGGTTTAGTTTGATTTCCAGATAGGGAGCCCCCACTGCACGGTCGTAGAATACCGATGAAGCCTTGATATCCGGCACATCTTTCAGGGCTTGTTCAAGCTGCATTCCTGCTTTCTCTATTGAATTCAAATCGGGCCCATATACTTTAAGACCCATCGGCGCCCGCATTCCTGTTGAAAGCATAACCAATCTTGTTTCGATGGGCTGTAATTTTGGAGCAGATGTTAATCCCGGAATATTGGTCACTTTCACAATCTCATTCCAAATATCATCCGGATTTCTAATTTCCGGGCGCCATTGACGGAAATACTCGCCATTATTGGCAGGGATCAGACTGTCTGCGGCGACAAGCATGAATCCATCCCTTTTCAGATTATATCTAGATCCGTTTTTAAAGAGATAATTGCCTTCTTTATCAACTTTAAATTGCATTCGCTGTCCATTTTCATCCAGGATATATTCGGAGCGATAATTGACTGTATTTTCAAACATTTGAACGGGAGCCGGATCAAGCGCTGAATTTACCCTTCCCCATTTCCCGACAGCAACCTCCACCTCAGGAATTGCAGAAAGTCTTTTATCAAGTATTTCGATATACTGAAGGTTTTTTTCGATGCTTGAATGTGGCATACTGGTCGGCATAAGCAGGAAAGAACCTTCATTAAGTGAAGGCATAAACTCTTTGCCGGTACCTGGAAACGTTTTCTGTGGTTTCTGCCAGAAAGCCGTTTGCCTGAAGTTTTTCCAGCTTGCCTTTTCTGCAGATGCAGCAATAAAACCAAAAGTTTTATCGAATCCTAACCAGATTAATATGCCAAAAAGCATTGTGACAGCCGGGATAAAAAGGAACTTTCGTTTATTAGCCAAAGCCCAGCGAATGATAGCTTCATAATAATGCACCATTGACAAAAGTGCAACCAGGATTATCGCTATAATTCCGCTGACAAAAATAAAGTTAACGAGTAAACTGTTATGCGCCCCTAAAGGAAGCCACTCAACGCTGAGATACCAGGCCGCAACAAGCACTGTTATAGCGATATTGATATAATTAGGATATTCTTTACGATACTCAGGCCATCGATAATCAAGCAAATTATTGATGCCAATTGCTATTAATGCCAGTGCAGGCCACGAATGCCATAAAGTAAAAATCAGGATTCCCGTTACAAATAAACCTCCGTTCCAGATTTTACGAATCTTCTTTGTGTCAATTCGTACCGAAAAGAAGATATGCGTCAAAGTTGGAAGGACAACAATCCCAAGAATAAATGCCGATACCAAGGCAAAAGTTTTGGTAAAGGCCAATGGGTGAAATAATTTGCCTTCAGCGGCTTCCATGGCAAAAACCGGAAGAAAGCTGACAATAGTCGTTGCAATCGAAGTAACTACAGCATCACGAACTTCGGTGGTTGCCCGGTAGATCACCGACATTAATTGTTTACCCCGAATACCTTTGTTTTCGGGCATTTCAAGGTGTCTGAGAATGTTTTCAACGTCAACAATCCCAATGTCCACCATTACCCCGATGGCAATAGCGATACCTGATAAAGCGACAATATTGGCTTCAACTCCGAAAAAACGCATCAGGATAAAAGTCATTAATACACCGATGGGCAGCAATCCTGCGACGATTATCGAAGCCCGAAGATTCATTACCAGAATGATTATCACAAGAATACTGATCAGAATTTCGTGAGAAAGTGCAGATTCCAGTGTTCCTATTGTTTCTTTAATCAGTCCGGAGCGGTCGTAAAAAGGCACAATCGTAACTTTCGAAATCGTTCCGTCCGGCAATGTTTTTTGAGGCAATCCGGCTTCAAGCTCTTTGATTTTAAGTTTTACATTATTGATCACTTCCAAAGGATTTGAACCATAACGTGCAACTACAACTGCCCCGACGGCTTCGGAGCCTGCTTTGTCGAGTCCTCCACGCCGGTTTGCAGGTCCAAAAGCGACATGTGCCACATCTTTAATCCGCACAGGAATGTTATTCCGGACTGCAACAACAGAAATCTCAAGATCCTCGGTATTTTTTACATATCCTAAGCCTCGTATAATATATTCGACATTGTTCAGTTCCATCGTTTCTGCGCCAATATCAAGATTGCTTTTCCGGACGGCATTCATCACATCCATTACTGTGACTTTGAATGCTTTCAGCGCTTCAGGATTTAAGTCGATCTGGTACTCCTTGATAAAACCTCCCGCAGATGCCACTTCTGCCACACCTTCGGAAGCAGACAAACCATACTTAACATAAAAATCCTGAATAGTTCGGAGTTCCTGAGGATCCCATCCTCCGTTCGGCAGACCGGTTTTAGGGTTACGTCCCTCTAACGTGTACCAGTAAATTTGCCCCAAAGCGGTAGCATCAGGTCCGAGGGTTGGTTGAACGCCGGCTGGCAATGTCCCGGAAGGCAAAGAATTAAGTTTTTCGAGAATACGTGAACGACTCCAGTAGAATTCAATATTATCTTTAAAAATGATGTAGATAAACGACATTCCAAACATGGAAGTACTCCGCACGGTTTGTACTCCGGGAATGCCCATCAAAGCAGTTGTCAGAGGATACGTAATCTGATCCTGCATATCTTTTGGAGAACGACCCATCCATTCGGTTGCTACGATTTGCTGATTTTCACCAATGTCAGGAATAGCATCAACAGCTATCGGATCACGCGGAAAAAAATCTGATTTCCAGTTGAATGGCATGAAAACCATACCCAAAACCACGAAAGTGATCAGAAAAATAAAAGTAATCAGCCTGTTTTCGAGGAAATATTTAACTAGACGGTTGAACATGGGAATAATTTGGAAATGTGATAATGTGCCTGTTTGATGATCGGGCAGTGAGAAATGAAAAAGTGTGACAATTCAACAATTCGACAATGAAATGATCCAAGATGAAAATCCCGGATCAAGTCATTGACGAATTGTCAAATTTCCAAATTGTCAAATTGCTATTTTACCGGTATTTACAGCAGCCAGGAAGAGAACTGTAAGTTTTGTCGTCAGCTTTCACCTTTTCGGTATCATGACCAACCGCAGCAACTTTTTTCCCAACGGCCTCAATTGTTGTTTTGGATGGATCTAATGTTACAGAAAGGATTTTACTTTCTGAGTTCCATTCGGCTTTGGAAACGCCATCGATCTTGGCTGCTTTTTCGATACGTGATTTACACATACCACAATTACCTGAAACTTTGAGTGTTTCAACTTTTGTGGTGGTTACTTTTGGTGCGGCGTTTAATTGATTCACCGAGCTGGAAGCCAATACTATTGCCAATATGGCAACTATAATAATTTTGATAGTTTTCATAATTTTTGAAATTGATGTTATTGTTTTTGAATAAATTGAAATAAAAATTCACATGCAAAAAAGTTTAAATAACTTCTTTGCAGAAAATCGGGGCTAACAATAAAATCAAATACGGAAAACGCAAATGCGGAGTAAGCTGACTGCACTCACCATAATATTTCCTGGCGGACTGATATTTTGGTGATAAATGCTTAAAACGGATAAAGAGTGAATCCGGAAACTTGCAGGAATAACAAAAATCTGCAGAATATTTTGAGAAGCTGATTTAAATTCAGAAAATGAGGGTACAAAATTGTTTTCAATGGCAAAAACCGAAATTTTGTCGGTGCAGCAGTTTGAGCGAATATGCTTACCAGGGAATTGGCACTGATCAGATGCGCCTTCCATACCACATGAAGCCAGTTCACCTGAAACAGAAACTTTCGTAGCTGCAACTACACCGCCGCAATAGTGGGTAGAAACAGTGAAATGCATCCCCGAAAGGACTATGGCCACGGCAAATAATATGGATAAAAGTTTCTTCATCTAAAATACAAACGAAAATACAACCGAATTGTTGCACAAATATAACTCAAAATCCATTCAAACGATTTCTTTATGCGAATGTTAAGTTATTGAAATATAATAATTCCCATTAATTACCTGACAACTCTTAAATTTCCCAGTAGAATATCAACATCACTTTCGTAATCCTTCGCCAAACTTTGCACCGTATTCTGTGAAACAAGGTTGTTGATTGAATCACGTATAGGTGCATATTGTTCATGAAGAGAACAATGCTGATCTTCATTGCATTGCTTTAATCCGAACCCGCATCCTGAATATGCCTTCTCACCTTCAATGGCAAAAATTACAGCTTTGAGCGGAAGGTCGGGCTTGGACTTATCAAAGTAAAATCCGCCTCCTTTGCCTTTTATAGACATTAGAAATCCCATTTTCACAAGCCTTTGCATGATTTTCCCGGTATAAAAAAGCGGAGCATCAATCTCCTTGGCAATTTCTGTAATTCCAGGCCTGAATCCTTTTAACTGCTGAACCTGAACATAAACCAAGCCACGCAACGCATATTCTGTCTCCTTATTAAACATAGTGTCCTCCTCTTCTAAAATTAACCTGCACAAAAATAGAAAAAAAAATTAAAAAATATTAAAAGACCTTTTTGTCTTTTAATATTTTTTAATTAATATTGCAGTGTTTTAAAATTTAGAAAAATGAAAAATGAAAATAAGAATACAATAGGTGAGATTGTCGCGAATGATTTTCGTGCTGCAGCGATCTTCAAAAACAATGAGATTGATTTTTGCTGCGGAGGTAAGAAATCGTTGGAAGTGGCTTGCCTTGAAAAAGGAATTAAACAGGAAAAAGTCGAATTAGAGTTAATCGCATTAGCGACTACCCCTCCCAATCCAGGGCAGGATTTCAAAACCTGGAAAACCGATTTTCTTTGCGATTACATTATGAATACACATCATCAGTATGTGTTAAAAACATTGCCGGATCTGGTCCACTATACGCAAAAAATTGCGTTGGTACATGGTTCGAACCATCCTGAGCTTACAGAGGTCGCCTTACTATTTGCCAGAATTAATGAAGAATTATTGCAGCACCTGAAGAAAGAAGAGGAGATTTTATTCCCTGCTATTAAAAATGTGCTGCTCCATGATGATGCTGCATCAAAAGCAATTATTATATCAGAGATTAACAGAATGGCAGGTGAACATGAATTTGCCGGAGGTGCGATGGACACAATCAGCGAATTGACGAATCATTACAAACTTCCGGAAGACAGCTGCGGAACTTATCAGATAACCTTCAAGTTACTGGAACAATTTGAGGATGACCTTCATATCCATGTACATCTCGAGAATAACATCCTCTATCCTAACGCATTAAAATTAACCATTTAATTATTTTAAAATGCATAGCGCAACAAATAATCTGCAGGAGGATCACGTTTATATTTTGAGTCTTATAGACGTAATGGAAATTATGACAAAAATTACTGATCCTGACATTTCCCATCTTGAAGAGGTAGTTGACATTATCAAAAACTTTGCCGACGGCTTACATCATGCCAAGGAAGAATCGTGGCTGTTCCCTCTGTTAGGTGAACGTGGATTCTCAGTTCAGCAAGGACCTGTTGCTGTGATGTTGAATGAGCATGTTCAAGGACGAAATTATGTAAAAGGGATGAGTGAGCATATCGGATTATTGAAACAAGGAGATTTATCCTCCCTGAATTTAATATACAGTAACATGCTAGGATATGCAGAATTACTGCAAAATCATATTTCAAAGGAGAATAATATTCTTTTCAGAATGGCTGATGATGCCATCTCGGAACAGGATCAGGAATCGTTATTCAAACAATTCGAACAAATAGAAAATCAAGGAGAAACAAATAATACGAAAAGTGATTTTATCGCAAGAATTGAGCAATTGATTCGCATTTACAATCCTTCAAAGCAAACCATTTAATTAACTATTTTTTTAAATCAATTAACGCTATCAAAAATGAACACAAAAAAACTTTGGATTAGTTTTATCCTGGTGATGACGATTTCATTTGCCGTTCTGGTCTATTATGGCCGGGAGATTTATCGTCAGGCTCCACCAGTTCCCGATAAGGTAATGACAGCCGACGGGAAAGTGCTTTTTACGGGTCAGGATATCAAGGACGGACAAAATGTCTGGCAATCACTTGGGGGACAAGAAATTGGAACGGTATGGGGACATGGCGCCTATCAGGCTCCGGATTGGAGTGCGGATTGGCTGCATAAAGAGGCATCCTTTATGCTTGATAAACTGGCATTTAAGGCCGACAGTCTTCCTTACAACAAGGAAAGTCACGAGCGTCAGGCATTGCTGAAAATTCGTCTTCAGGAAGAGATTCGGAAAAACAGTTATCAGGCCGAGTCAAAAACGCTGGTTGTTTCAGCGTTAAGAGCAGATGCAATCGCGAGCAACACCTTATTTTACAGCGGATTATTCACCAACGATCCAACACTTTCAAAACTTCGTGACGCTTACGCCATTCCTGAAAACGCGCTTAAGGATCCTGAGCGTGTTCGTCAGTTGAACGCCTTTTTCTTTTGGATTTCGTGGGCTTGTGTTACCGAACGTCCGGGTGATGTGATCACTTACACCAACAACTGGCCGGCAGAGGAACTTGTCGGCAACCGTCCAACAGGAGAACTTCTACTCTGGACAGGATTTAGTGTAATGATGCTTTTAGCAGGTATTGGTTTAATGGTCTGGTATTATGCTAAAAAAAGGGATGAAAAAGAAGATGAATTTCCAAGTATCAATCCTCAATTAAAAGCCACACAAAGCGCATCTCAGAAAGCAACCTTGAAATATTTCTGGATCGTTTCATTATTACTGCTTACCCAGGTTATTATGGGAGTCATAACGGCTCACTATGGTGTTGAAGGTCACGCATTTTATGGCATCCCATTGGCTGATTGGCTGCCCTACTCGATTTCGCGTACCTGGCATGTTCAAATTGCTATCTTTTGGATTGCTACGTCATGGCTTGCTACAGGTTTATATTATGCCCCTGCGATATCGGGCCACGAACCCCGCTTTCAGAAGTTAGGCGTTAACTTTTTATTCTCTGCCCTTCTGGTTATTGTTGTCGGATCGCTAGCCGGACAATGGATGGGAGTAATGCAAAAACTGGGATTAATACAAAATTTCTGGTTCGGACATCAGGGTTACGAATACGTTGATCTTGGACGTTTCTGGCAGATATTCCTGTTGGTAGGATTGATCATTTGGTTATTATTGATGGGTCGTGCTATTTGGCCGGCATTGAAACAAAAATCAGAAAACCGGAATCTTCTGGCGATGTTCCTGATCTCTACAATTGCCATTGCCGGATTCTATGGAGCTGGTCTGATGTGGGGCCGTCAAACCAATCTTGCAGTTGCTGAATACTGGCGCTGGTGGGTCGTTCACCTTTGGGTAGAAGGATTCTTCGAAGTTTTTGCAGCTGTAATCACCGCCTTTTTATTCGTTAGACTGAACATTGTTAAAGCAGCCACAGCCACTTCTGCAGTTTTATTTTCTACAGTTGTCTTTCTTGCAGGAGGAATACTTGGTACTTTTCACCACCTCTACTTTACAGGAACGCCAACCGCAGTGATGGCCCTGGGAGCCACTTTCAGCGCATTGGAAGTCGTACCGCTTGTGCTGATGGGATTTGAAGCTTATGATAATCTGAAAATAAGCAAGATGGCAGCCTGGACAAAGGCTTACAAATGGCCGATTTACTGCTTTATTGCAGTAGCATTCTGGAATCTGGTGGGTGCAGGCATCTTCGGATTTCTGATTAATCCACCTATCGCACTTTATTATATGCAGGGACTAAATACGACAGCAGTTCACGGACATACCGCGTTATTCGGAGTTTACGGAATGCTCGGAATTGGCCTGATGCTGTTTGTTTTACGTGATATGGACAAAACAGTCATCTGGAAAGATAAATGGATTAAATTTGCATTCTGGTCAATCAACATCGGACTCGCCTCCATGGTTCTTTTCAGCGTTCTTCCTATCGGACTTTCTCAGACTTTAGCGAGTGTAAAGGAAGGATTGTGGTATGCCCGCTCTGCAGATTTCATGCAACAACCCTACATGGTCACATTAAAGTGGATGCGTGTAATAGGTGACACTCTGTTTGCCGCCGGAACATTGGCATTGGTCTGGTTTATTTTCGGACTAAAAGGCGGATGGAGCCACGATAAAAAATGATCAATGAATAAGCGGCTGGAGACGGGTACAGGTTACGGAAAAGGTACACAGAGTTACGAAGGGTTATAAAAGAGTTACGGGTGTACGGGTGTACAGGTAACTTGTAACATTTTAACTTGTAACCTTTTAGCTTGCAACTGGTTACGAAGGGGCACACAGGGTGACGAAGGGTTATAAAAGGGTTACGGGTGTACGGGTTAATTCTAACTCGTAACCTGTAACTCGTAACTTTTAACTGTTAACTCATAACTGTTAACTATTAACTGTTAACTCGTAACTCGTAACTCGTAACTCGTAACTATTAACTGTTAACTATTAACTCGTAACTGTTAACTTGTAACCCGTTGCCAGCCGCTATTTTTAGAATATAAATTCAATTAATGAAACGCTCACGCATTACAACATTCCGAAAGCTTCATAAATGGCCCGGCATTATCATCGCAATTTTTGCGATTCACTTTGCAATCTCGGGCATTATCATGAATCATCGCAGTTTATTTTCAGGGGTTGAAGTCTCCCGGAAATTACTTCCCGGTTCATACGAATATAAAAACTGGAATCAGGCAGCCGTTCGTGGCGGGCTAAGCATAGTTAATGATTCGCTCCTTTTCTTTGGAAATATTGGGACGTGGATCAAGACGAATAACAGCTATATAGATTACAATCAGGGTTTTCCAAATGGAATTGACAGCCGGAAAATAAATCAGCTCATTCGGTTTAGAAATAAATTTATCGCTGCCACTCAGTTCGGGTTATTTCAGCGTGAGTCAAACAGTACAGAATGGTTATCAGTTCCGGTTCCGCTGTCCGGACAACGGCCTGTTGATTTACTGATCAAGCAGGATACCCTGGTGATTCTTACCAGAGGATCATTCATCAAGAGTGCTGATCTGAATCATTTCGAAATCATTACCCTACCCTCCCCCGAGGGTTATTCGAATGATGTTGGAATGTTCAATACACTTTGGGAACTGCACAGTGGCGAATTATTCGGTGTGATTGGAAAATTGCTGGTCGATTTATTGGGGTTTGTGACGATTTTACTGTCAGTAACAGGATTGATTCATTTCTTTTTACCCAAATGGATGAGTCGCCGAAAAAAAATTACCGGCACTACCGGCACCCTTCCGGCTACTTTTCGTCTGAACTTACGTTGGCACAATATGGTGGGATATTTGTTTGTGCTGTTTCTGGTGATTAATACAACAGCCGGCATCTTTTTGCGCCCGCCGTTACTTATCCCGATCATCAATCAAAAAGTCGGAATTATTCCTGGCTCGCATCTCGACAACAATAATCCATGGTACGATAAACTACGGAAAGCAGCATGGAATCAGCAGTTAGGAATTTACATCCTCTCCACTTCGGATGGATTTTATGCGGCTGATGAAAAACTAAAAGCATCGATGGTCAGGTTTTATTCGCAGCCACCAGTCAGTTTAATGGGTTGCAATGTCCTTGAACCGGTTGATGCCACTAAATATCTGATTGGATCGTTTTCAGGGATATATATTTGGGATGCCGGCACCGGTGCAGTTTCAGATTTTTACACAGACAAAGGTTACCAGGCGCCAGTCGGGATGTCAAAACCTGTCTCGGATCATATGGTGGCAGGGTACATCAGAGATTCCAACAACCAGCAATGGATTTTTGATTACAATCATGGAATAGAAGAAAAAAATGGCGGTGCTATATGGGAAATGCCGGCTGCCATCAAAGCGGAATCACCAATTTCACTTTGGAACCTGTCACTTGAGATCCATACCGGACGGATCCTCGAACCATTTATCGGAATCCTTTATCTTCTGTACATACCCATAGCAGGAATTTGTGTTCTGATGGTGCTCATCAGTGGATTTATGGTCTGGCTGTTGGCAAAACGGAAGAAAAAAATCAAATCATAGCGATTTGAAAAATGCTATCTTTGTTATAAATGATTGGCATATGGAATTGAAAATATTGACGTCTGATCTTCTTCAGGAGTTCACTCAGAAAGTGGATGAATCACCTGTAAGCAAATTAGACAGAATCGGGAAAATCGAAATACCAGTAGATTACTTCCGGTTTTACAAATCAGTTTCATCGGTTTATTCCTCTAAAATTGAGGGTGAGGAAATCGACTTTGACAGTTACTACAAGCACAAATTCTTAAATGTAAAATTCAAACCAGATTATACAAGAAGAGCCGATGATTTGTATGCAGCCTATGATTTCATCGATAATCACCGGCTAAATCTTAAAAACGTTACCAGAGCACATGGCATTCTTAGCGCCAATCTTCTCCCTAAAAGCCAGCAAGGATTAATTAGGACCAATCCAATGTTTGTGATTAACAGTGATGACAGGATTGAATATATTGCTGCAAGTCCGGAAATTGTCAGGGAAGAAACAAAAAAGCTGTTTGACGACATTGAGGTCATATTAAAAACGGAATTAAACCCGTTTGAAATATTCTATTATGCGGCGCTCCTGCATCTTGTATTTGTTAAAATTCATCCGTTTCAGGATGGGAATGGCAGAATGGCCCGACTCCTTGAAAAATGGTTTTTGATTGAAAAAATTGGTCAACAAGCAGCTTCTGTGCAATTGGAGCGAAACTATTACAGAAAAATCAAAGATTATTATTCAAACATCCGAAAGCTTGGTCTGGAATACGAGACTTTGGATTATAATCAGAGTCTGGATTTCCTAATGATGACTGTTTCCGGAATACTGGATTAACGTTTCAGGCATTATTTTTTAACTTCGATCCGCTGGTCTGGCATAAATGGAACCGAAACGGGTTAAAGCATCACACCGAAATACTAAGTAGTGATGAAAAATGATTAAACCTTATTGAAAAACTGAATTTAAACGGGAGTGTAATCTGAACTCTGTCTGATCATTTTTTGTTGGTAGCTCAAATCTAC
>JBAXOA010000121.1:0-12104 GCA_037133495.1 Mariniphaga sp.
ACCCGAATGTTTGCACAATTTTAAACCCTCAAGGTTTCAAAAACCTTGAGGGTTTAGTTTGAGGGTTTGGGTTTATGTTAAACCCTTAAAACCAAAAATCAATCAAAAATTAAGATTATGTAATCAGCCAATAAACAGGTGTCCGGCTAAATCGCACTTAGAGAAATAATAATCATCATTAAAGCAACTACATAATAGATTAGTATTTTCCTGTGTTTTTCTTTATCAATATTTGTTTGCGCGGAAACGATTAATCCCAGATTAGCTATCATAAGTGCAAAAAGCATCAGAACAATATGTTCGATGGGCCAAAAGCGTTTTGAAGCCAATTTAAGGGCATCCTCAATACCTGTATATTTATTTTCGCCTGCAGAAGAAGGATTTGCATAAAGAATGAGTCCGAATATGAGCTGTAAATAGAGTGTTATAATAAAACTATATGATAAATATTTATCTAAAGCTCTATAGGCAGTACCCATTCTTATCCCTCTTATGGAGCGGATTACAAGCCATAAAGCAACAATTGAGAAGGTAATGCTGATAAGCGTATGAAGACTTTTCATAATATTAGAACCTTCCAAAACAACAAAACTCAAATTCATATCAATATATTTTACCAGTAAAAGTTATTCGTTAAATAGCTATAAAGCATCGTTTGCCAGCATTTTAGCCTGAAGAATACGATCGGCCATTCCTATGCCGTTCCTCAGATTTCCCCCGATAATAAGACCCGGATATGCAGTCTGTAGCATTTCGACTGCCTTTAAACGATATTCGGTATCAGCCTCATATTGAGGAATGGCCCATTTATGATGTATTATTTTAAAGAGATCAGGTTCGAAATCATCTGCTTTCATAACCTGACAAATGTCCTGCTTAATTATTTCTTTGATCTGATTGATTGGAAGATCACAGATTTCCGGTTTACGGACCCCTCCCATAAAAATGGAAAATAATGCACCATCTTTTGGAGCCCTTTCTTTAAAAAGTGCCGACATAAACAACACACCCAAAATTCCTCTGTTTTCTTTAAAAGGAATCAATCCGCCAAAAGCGTCCACCTTCATACCTCTCCACCTGTTGAATCCCAGAATTACTTCTATTACGGGAGCATAGTACAAATTGGTGATCTGGGAAATCACCTCCGGTCTGACAAATGGAAGTACTTTATCCAACTGATAGGCGCCAATCGTGGAGATTATTTTTTTGGTCTCCAGTTCGGTAAGCACGCCATCTTTCGTGAAATAGGAGACAATAAAATGTTTGTCTTCCGGACGAACACTCACATTTGAGAGTTCAAGATGTATGTTTTCATCTTCAATTCTGTTTTTTAGGGCATTAATCAGCGAAATAAGACCACCTTTTACCGAAAATACGCCCCTTGTGACTTGTTTTTCTTCCTCTGTTTTAGGTTCAAATTTTTTCTTGATAGAACCCCCAATAAAGCTACCGTATTGTTGTTCAAGATTATATAATTTGGGAAGTGCAAACCGGGTTATTAATCGGTCAGGATCACCGGCATATACTCCTAAAATAAACGGATCGATGGCATAATCCAGAAAACTTTGTCCCAGCCTTCTTTTCACTAATCCGGCCAGTGATTCATTTGGGATTTTCCCTGCCCGACGGAAAGGTTCTCCCAGAATTTTAAATTTATCTTTTAAGGTAAATAGCGGTGTTTTTATCGCATTCATAAGGCCTGAGGGTAATGCTTCCCATTTGCCATTTTTAAGAATATACCGTTTTTTTACATTTTCATTCGCTTCCTCTAATACGCATGCATCTTTTAATTCCTCAAATAAACGTAATACTTCGACATTGCCGATCACTCCCGAGTTGGGTCCTTCTTCGTAAGTAAATCCGTTTTCATTAACTGAGTTAATTACACCTCCAACCCTGTCACTCTTTTCAAGTATACAAAAATTAATCCCCTTTTTCTTCAAATGATGAGCGGTAGTCAATCCGGTTATTCCGGCTCCAAGAATTACAACATCCTTCATGATTTATACAGTTTTTGAATAGATGTTTTCTTCTTGATTGTATGCAGGATCAAGAGCCATTGCAATGTTTCGGGCAAATATAAATCCTTTTTCAAGGACTTTTATTCCGAGGTCATTCATGACCATTAGGTCATCAAATATGAAATCTTCAAAATCAGAGGGATCAAATTTGATAAGCTCTTTGATATCCAGGCTTGTTAAGTGAAACTGAGCTGCAATATCTTCAAATACCAATACTCCGTTACACATAATGCTGTTAACGATAGTCCGGATAATTTGCTCATCTCTGGTTAATTTATAACCGCGTTCAATTGCGTATCCTGTGGTTTCAATTGCTTCAATATATTTTGGAAATTCTTTAATGTTCTGAGCATAAGCACCCCAGAACTGTCCAATCGAAGAGGCGCCAAAACCATACACCTGGCCAGTTGTCTCCAATGTGCAGTATCCCTGGAAATTTCGGTGTAATTTTTTTTGCTGAAAGGCGATAGCCAGGTCATCATCCGGAAGAACAAAATGGTCGATCCCAATTGAAATATATCCTGCCTCTTCCAGTTGTGTTATACTGTTTACCAACATCGCCATTTTCTCCTCTGGACCAGGAAGTCCAATTTTTTCAAGTTGCTTTTGTGCTTTTTTGACCCATGGCACATGCGCGTAAGAAAAGGTTACAATCCGGTCTGGCCTTATCGCTATGGCTTGTTTGAGAGTTTCGGTAAATGACTCAGGACTCTGCAAGGGCAAACCGTAAATAAAATCAAGATTAATTCCCCGAAAGCCTTTGTTCCTTAAATATTCTACGATGTCTCCAACAGGATATTTTGAACCTGTCCGGTTAACTGCTTTCAAAACGTCATCCCGAAAATCCTGAATGCCAAGGCTCATCCGGTTGAATCCCATCTCCGCCAACTGATCAATGTCTTTGAATTCCAGGTAAGCCGGGCTACACTCCATAGCAATCTCCGCCTTTTCACTAATAATAAAAATATCCCGGATATGATCCATGATTTCTTTAATGAAACGCATCTCAATTGAGTTCGGTGTGCCGCCACCCCAATGGATTTGTGTCACATTGCGCCGAAGATCAAGGTGTGAAGAGACATTGCTGATCTCTGTTTTCATTGCTGCAATATACCGTTCAACAACTGATTGTTTCTGGGCAATAACTGTGCTGCATCCACAGAAATGGCACCTGCACGGGCAAAACGGGATATGAATGTAAATTGAGATATCTTTTGGTGTCTGATTATTAGAAGCTTTAAGCTCATCGACATAGTCAGACACAGAAAATCCACTATTAAAGAAATTTGCGGGGGGATAACTCGTGTACCTCGGTCCCGAAACATTATATTTATTTAGAAATTCACTGCTTACACTCATGACTCTAGTCTCTTTTCCAATTGGTTTGTTTGACCCAGTCAACAACCATTTTGGCATTTTCAAAAGGAATTCCGGGAATAAAACCATGCCCCAGGTTGAAGATCCAATTTTGATTTTTGGAACCAAATGAAACATATTGCTCAAGGGTTGCAGAAATCGTAGCCTGATCTGCCAAAAGTAATCTTGGATCGAGATTTCCCTGAAGTCCGATGGCGTGGTGCACCAGCTGACGGGCTGCCTCGATTGGCGTTTGCCAGTCGATACTCAGAAAATCAGTGTCTTCAGGCCTGATATTAGCAATTCCGGTTCCCAGCCCTTTCGGCAGGAATATAACAGGACATCCGGCACTTTTAACTGCAGAAGAAATTTTTCTTACATAAGGCATGATCATTTCGAAATACAAATCAGAAGGGATCAGTCCTGCATGTGTCTCGAAAATCTGAAAAGCAGAAATGCCATGTTTAACTTGATTCACAGCATATTCGATCGATAATTCTGTGATCATATTTAACAATCTGTGAGCAGTAGTTTTATCTTTATAAAGCAACCCAACCGCATCAGGAAAAGTGTGATTGGAACTTAATCCCTGAATCATATAACAAAGTGTTGTAAAAGGAGCTCCGCAGAATCCGATTAAAGGTGTACCCGATGGTTTAGTCTTTAGAACTTCATCAATGGCTTTATAGATATATTCCAATTTGGAGGAGTCAGGGGACAATGAGCTTACCGGATCACTTATATCTTTAAGGGCTTTTCCAAATTTTGGGCCTGAGTCTGTGAATTCGAGATTCATACCCAGGGCAACCGGAATTACAAGGATATCGGAAAAGAGAATGGCTGCATCAACACCTAAATCATAAACAGGAAGTAAAGTAACCTTTGCGGCCATCTCGGGTGATTGCATCAATTCGCTAAAACTGTAATGCTCTCGTAGGTTCAGGTAAGATGGCAAAACACGACCTGCCTGCCGCATAAACCAAACAGGCGGACGTTCAGTTTTCGCACCCTTCAATGTCTGCATAAAAATTGAATCAACCATATATTATTCAGATTATCAACGGTTAAAAAAATCAATTATGATTCTTGTTTAGCCCCCTTTTGCTTATTTTAAATTATTCAACAATTACAGGGGCATATTTTTAGACTACTTTAATTGCCTTAAAGCTTTTAGATTGGCTGCAAGCGCATCGTCAATGTCTTTATCCGAATGAGCATAAGAGACAAACAGGCACTCAAACTGAGAAGGAGCAATATAAATTCCGCTCTCAAGGGTAATTTTAAAATAAGCGGCATACTTTTCTGTATCTGATTTCATTGCTTCATCTAAGGAAGTCACACACTTTTCATCGGTGAAAAATAGGGTCATCATTGAGCCAACCCGGTTGATTACTGCTTTTACGCCAGTCGAAGTGAGGTTTTTTCTCAGTCCTGCTTCCAGATTACCAGCTTTTCTTTCCAACTCGGAATAAAAATCAGGAGTATCTCTTATTAATGTCAGCATTGCGATGCCTGCAGCCATAGCCAAAGGATTACCGGATAATGTACCGGCCTGATAAACAGGACCAATAGGAGCCAGCATATCCATTATTTCTTTTCGTCCGCCGTAAGCGCCAACAGGAAGTCCGCCGCCGATGATTTTGCCTAGCGTTGTCAGATCGGGCATTACACCGTAATATTCCTGAGCTCCGCCCTTTGCAAGTCTGAACCCGGTGATCACCTCATCAAAAATCAGCAGGGCACCATATTCATTGGTAATAGCTCTTATTCCCTGCAAAAAATCTTTGGAAGGCGGCACTAATCCCATATTTCCGGATACCGGCTCGACGATTATTGCAGCAATCTCATTTCCCTTTTCCCTAAAAATCGATTTTACGGATTCCAGGTTATTATACTCCGCAATAAATGTGTCGCGTGCAGTACCCACTGTAACTCCGGGACTATTGGGCAAACCAAGTGTGATGGCGCCTGACCCTGCCTGGATCAAAAAACTATCACCATGACCGTGGTAATTCCCTGCAAATTTGAGAATTGCATCTCTTTTTGTAAAACCCCGGGCCAGACGAATCGCGCTCATCGTAGCTTCAGTTCCAGAATTAACCATACGCACTTTTTCAACAGATGGCACCATCTCAACAATCAAATCCGCCATAATTGTCTCATATTCAGTAGGTGCACCATAGCTGGTTCCCTTTTGAGCGGCTTCGTTGATGGCTGCAAGGATCGTATCATGGGCATGACCGAAGATTAATGGACCCCATGATGCCAGAAAATCAATATATTGATTTCCGTCAATATCTGTAATCACAGATCCCTTGGCCTTCTGAATGAATACCGGATTGAGATTGACACTTTTAAAAGCCCTGACAGGTGAGTTTACCCCTCCGGGAATAACCTGCTGTGCCTTTTTAAATGCCTCTATGCTTTTTGTGAATTGCATCCCTTTGCTTTTTTATAATTTTATCGAATGATTTGAGACTATTTTCATCTCTTTTGTATTCAGTCAACTTAATTTTTTAATTATTTGCCGTTCAGGATATTAGCCGCTTCAACAGCATGATAGGTAATGATAATGTCAGCACCGGCCCGTTTGATCGAAGTCAGTATTTCCATCATTACCCTTGGTCCGTCGATCCATCCTTTTTCTGCAGCCGCCTTTAACATGGCAAATTCGCCGCTTACATTATAAGCTGCTACCGGCATATTGAATTCATTTTTTACGCGGTGAATTACATCAAGGTAGCTAAGTGCAGGTTTAACCATCACAATATCTGCTCCTTCAGCAATATCCTGCTCTACTTCACGAAGCGCCTCATTTGAATTAGCGGGATTCATTTGATAGGTAGCACGGTTTCCAAATTTTGGAGCACTTTCGGCGGCTTCCCTGAATGGACCATAAAATCCTGATGCATATTTGGCAGAATAAGCCATAATCGGTATTTTATTAAATCCGTTTGCATCTAACTGTTCACGAATCACACCAACCCGTCCATCCATCATATCGCTTGGAGCGATCATATCAGCACCGGCTTCTGCCAGCGATACCGATTGTCTGGCCAGAGTGATCAGGGTCGAATCGTTATCGACATCCCCGTCGATAATTGTTCCGCAATGTCCATGGGTGGTATATTCACAATTGCACACATCTGCAATGACATACATATCTTTTAACTCCTTTTTGATGGCTCTGATTGCTTGTTGCACAATTCCATTGTGTTCGCAAGCCACGCTGCCGTCTTCATCTTTGTGAGCAGGAATTCCAAAAAGTAAAACTGCTTTTACGCCGGCGGAATAAATTATTTTGCACTCCTCGACCAGCAACTCAACAGACAGCTGGTAATTGCCTGGCATTGAGTTAATATGATTCCTTACATTGGTTCCTGAAACTACAAAAAGGGGCATTACAAAATCATCAGCTGACAGTTTTGTTTCTGTTACCATTTGTCGCAATACGCTGTTATATCTCAATCTTCTTAATCTTGTTACCGGAAATGTCATAATTTTTTGTTTTTATAATTGATAAAATTCTATAATTGCATCTTTAATTCCTTCTGCATTTGATTTTTTAGCTGTGAAAAGTGGTTCAAATCCTGCTTCCTGAATTGCCTGGGTTGTTACCGTTCCGATACTTGCCATCTTTAACTTTTCAATCAGCTCATGATCATAAAAAGAACAGAAGTTCCGAAAAGTTGAAGGACTGGTAAAAATGATCAAATCGTATTGGTCTTTTCTTAACAGCTCAATGATTTCAGCATTTGCCTGGTCTGGTTTGATCGTTTTATATACGTTAATACGGTGTGTCGTGTTGTTAACTGATAACCGGTCTTGCAAAATATCGTCTGCCAGATTTCCCAGGGAGAGCAATATGCCCAGATTTTCGGGCTTGTATTTGGCACAAAACCGGTTTAGGAATTCTTCGGCAGTATTATCTTCACTGACGAAAGCCGGAGCATATCCGTAGTATTCAAGTTCCAATCCTGTTTTAGTTCCTATCGCTGCAAGCTTAACTGTTTCAGGTATTTTCGTATGTCCTTTTGCATCAATAAGTTGTTTAAAGAAATTAATGACCCCGTTTCTGCTGGTAAAAAATATCCAGTCGTAGAATTCGAGGTTATTTAACTCACCGGTCATTTCGGCATCCAATGCAGATGGTGAAATTTCAATCATGGGAAGAGGCAGCAACTTTGCACCTGATAATTTTAAAATTTCCGGTAAAGTATCTCCGGGCTCCAGTGGCCTGGTTGAGATGATGACTTTGTCTTTCAATGACAAGTCTGATTGCGGATTTAGCAGATTTTCAATTCTGATCTCTTTCAATATTTCAGCTCCGCCATTGTTGTATAATTTTTTGGCAAGTTTTGCAGAGAGATAGACGGCATTATCAAGTTCTCCTTCGGCTGTTTCTTTAAGAAATTTTGTGCCATCAATGCTGGAGATGAAGCCGGTAATCCGAAATTTATTGCCATCGATCAAAGTATAACTTCCTACCGGGATCTGACAGCCTCCTTCGAGTGTTCCCAGAAAAGTACGTTCAGCTTCGGTGGCCAGAAAGGTTTCTTTGTGATTGATTTTTTTTAGCAGGGCCTCAACGGAAGGATCGTTATCCCTGATTTCAATAGCAATAGCACCCTGACTGCAGGCGGGAACCATTAGTTCAGGGTCAAAAAGCTCAGATATATACTCATCCATTTCCAGTCGTTGCAATCCAGCCGCAGCCATAACCAGTACATCACAATATCCTTCCTGCATTTTTCGGATTCGGGTATTGACATTACCCCTGATTTCAATAATCTTGAAATCAGGATTGATGCGCAATAACTGTGCTTTTCTTCTCAGGCTCGAAGTTGCTATAATGTCATTAGAAGTGAGATCTTTGATTTTTCTGCCATTTAGACTGATTAAGGCATCTCTTATGTCACCGCGTTTTAAAACGGCGCCTAATTTGGCTCCCTCTGGAAATCGGGTGGGTAAATCTTTCAGGCTGTGTACCGCCATATCAATCTCATGATTGAAAAGTGCGTTTTCCATCTCTTTAGTAAACAGGCCTTTATCCCCTATTTTTGACAAAGCGATATCGAGTATCTGATCCCCTTTCGTTTTTATGATTTCAATTGAAAATGTTGTGTCAGGGTAATGTTTCTGAAGCTCTTCCTGCACAAGAAAGGCCTGATACAATGCTAATTTGCTCCCTCTTGTACCGATTTTTATGGTTTTATTAATCATTAATTCAGGTCGAATAATTTATTAAGCATTGAAATATATTCACGTTGTCTTCCGTTATCGGTAACTGATTTTACATTTTCGATCATCAGACCTATCATTTTTTTTGTGATTAATGCTCCGTAAGCTGTTGCGTGTTCATGGTCAGTTTTCTTTTGGTTTTTAAGATAACCATCAAGCATTGACTTGTTTATTTCCTGAAAACGGCTGGAGATATTCTGAAAAGTAGGAACTAAAGCCTGGATGGAATGCCATTGGGAAAATTCCGAAACTGATTTTTCGATGATTAGTTCTGCATGTGAGATCTCCCCTTTCCTGCGCTCCCGATTATCTTCAATAACATCATTCAAAGCATCAATATCGTAAACATGCACATTTTCAATTTCACCGACTTCTTTGGCAACATTGCGCGGAACTGAGAGGTCAATAAAAAACAGAGGATTATTGTCACGCTCCAGCATGGCTTTTCTGACAATCTGTTCAGTGAACAAAGGTTTTTTGGAAGCTGTGGAGGTGATTACAATATTATTTGAAATAAGCAGCTGCTCAAGATTATCAAAACTTGCAACTTTACAGCGGTATTTATCAGCTAATTCACAAGCTTTTTCCTGTGTCCGGTTTACAACTGTGAATTGTGTACAGTCCTTTTTTATCAGGTTTAATAAAGTCAACTCACTTGTTTGACCCGCACCAACCAATAGTACAGGATGCGAACTGAGATTCTGAAGTTTTCTTCCTGCAAGTTCCACTCCGGCATAGCTGATCGAAACCGCTCCTTTGTCAAGAGCCGTATTTGTTCTGATCTCTTTTCCTGTTTTTAGGGCATCGCTAAAAAGTTTATACAATACCGAAGTGCAGAGTTGATTGTTATGACTGATATTAAAAGCGTTTTTTATCTGGCCAACTATTTGATATTCCCCCAGCGCCATTGAGTCAAGCCCGGAAACCACACGAAAAAGATGCCTCGTGGCTTCTTCATTTTTCATTTCGTAAAAATGAGACTTTACTTCTGTGTTGATTTTACGATAATCGATAAGGGTTTTGAGGATCAAATCAAAATCCACAGAATGGCAACTATCTTTCAGCTCAAAGTAAATCTCAGTCCTGTTGCAGGTCGATACAACTATCGCTCCAAGTATTCCTTTTGCTGTTAATTGTGGCACGAATCTTTTGATGTCTTCCTCACAAAATACAAATTTCTCCCTGATCTCAATTGGAGCCGATTTATGATTTAATCCAAATAGTCCTATCATTCTATTTTGGGTCTTGATTATTACAATGCAATTTTAAAAATAGAATCTGAAGCAAATCTGAAGTAATGCTGACAAATCAACAGAATCATCGCGCTAATTCCGGTAAGATTGGGTATTCATTCTTATCGTTAATTATGTTAGGCACCGTAGGTTTGTAGTAATGTTGAGTTTACAACTTTTAAATTCAGAGATTTATTGTTGTAAGTGCAGATAATCAGTAAGATGAATGTCGGGAGAAAAGAGTGGCAGTCATCGAATTTAAAAATCGGGTTCCTTTCAGTAATGGATTTTACTGATTATTTAGATTTAGTATTAATTGCAAATTTTGTGGAAATTTAAGTTTTGAGGAAATCAACCTGCATTACATGCAAGTTGTTTTGATAAATGTACTTTACTTTAAATTCATACATTGTGCAAATCTTTTGAACAATTGACAGTCCTAGCCCCAGAGATTCGGGTGACACAGAGGAAGTGTGAAAGCGCTTAAACATCATGTCAGGATCGATTTTCAGTTCCGGACCGGAATTTGAAATTTTCAGAAATTCCCGCGTTAGTTCGATGCTTAGTTCACCCCTTGCAACATTGTGTCTTAACGCGTTTTTAATGAGGTTAACAAACAGAATGTCAGCAAGATATGGATTCATGTTAACTGTAGATTCATCATCCAGCCTTTTGCTTATATTAATTTTCTTTGAATTGATCAGATCCTCCAGGCTTTCAAGTTGATTATTGATCATTATCGCAGGGTTTATCGGCTTGGATTCAGGGAATTGCCTGTTTTCGATCTTCGCAAGCAAGATCAGTGTTTTGTTAAGTCTTGCCAGTCTGTTTGATGCCTCATAGGCATCGGCTACGGTTTTGTATTGCTTCTCCTTCATATCACCGGACTGAAGCAGCAATTCCATTTTTGAATTAATAATGGCCAACGGGGTTTGGATCTCATGAGATGCGTTCTCAATATATTCCTTTAAATTTAAATAGTCATTTTTAATACGTTCTGTCATTCTGAACAGAACCCTGTTGAGATCTTCAAATTCTCTAATATCAGAATGTTGCAATAGAAATTCCTGATGAGCATTTACATCGTAATTATTGATTTTAGTGATGGTATCATAAAATACTTTCCAATCCTGACGCGAAGACTGACGGTTTGCAATAAGTAACGTCAAAATAATCAGGATTACCATTAAATTCATGATAACGATAATCCGAATAATCAGGCGGTCCGTTTCTTCCAGTGGCTTGAATATCTGAATGTAATAGTCGTGACCATGAATGGCTTTTACAAATCCAAGTTGCCTGAAAAGTGCATATTTATTCGTTTGAGGATTAAAAAGTAAAGTGTCGGAAAATATTTCAGCCTGGCGTTGTCGGTCCAGGGGCGTGATAATTACTGTGTCGCTCAGATTTACGTATTGATTATATGAGGAATGAGCTGTGTCGAACTCTTTAATAATGCTCATTTCACGTTTTTTAAGTTCAAGATTGATGTTTTGATCAACCTGGCTACGGAGCATATAATAGAAAGCCACCATCCCAATGAGAAAGACAAACAGGGAGATTGCCAATAAATTCAGGGTTATTTTGTTTAAAAGTCTCAATTTATTTCAAATTTATAACCTAATCCATAAATAGTTTTAATGTAATCTTCGCAGCCCTTTTTAAGCAATTTGCTTCTTAGGTTCTTGATATGTGTGTATATAAAATCATAAGAATCAGCGAGATCCATATAATCGCCCCATAAATATTCAGCCAGTCCCGCCTTGGTAATCACTTTGTTTTTATTCGAGATGAAAAACAATAATAGTTCATATTCTTTTTTGGTCAGCGTAATTTCCAGTTCATGGACAAATGCTTTGTGCTCATCGGGAATAAGTCTTATTTCATTAACAACGATCTGGTTGTTGCCTCCATAGCTTATCCGGCGGTTAACAGATTTCAGGTGAGCATTAAGTTCTGCCAGGTGAAAGGGTTTAGTCAAATAATGATCCGCACCTATATCAAGACCTTCGATACGGTTTTCCAAAGAGCTCAATGCTGAAATAATGATAATTCCCAGTGTAATCGATTCTTTTTTAATGAGTCTGATCAGATCAAGTCCGTTTCCATCAGGCAAATTAATATCAACTACAATACAGTCATATTGGTACATCCCGATTTTTTCAGTTGCATCGGTGTAATTATAAATCGCTTCACATAAATGGCCCTCTTCCCCAAGGTATTCTACCATCGAATCGGACAATGATTTCTCATC
>JBAXOA010000122.1:0-12057 GCA_037133495.1 Mariniphaga sp.
CAGCTCTGCTGCTTTCCTGTTTTACTAAGGTGCAGAGCACCGCGATATTTGTAGATGATTAATCGTCTTAGACCAAAAGGTGCAAAGCACCGAAATATTTATTTAATAATTCAGTAATTATCAGAGATCATTTTCAAATAAAATGAAAATCATTAAATCTTTCCGATTACTTAGTTCAGGTATTCAGTGAAGGCATCATTTTGATTGAGGGTTTCACCGAGACGCATATTTCATAAAACGGGAATTAAGCTTAATCGTGAAATAAAAGCTTTTGTAACCATTTTTTGACCTTCCGGATTCATGTGAATGGGATCAAAAAAATAGGATGTGTGTCCTGTAAATTCAGGAGAGAGATCAATAACAGTGGTGTTGCGGTACTTAACAGCTAGTTCTGTAATTATATTTATTGTTTTATTATATAGATCCGGCTGGACCATCACCAAGGGTTTATAAACCGGGGTGTTTAATAAAATCACTTTCACTTTTTGTTCTTCCATATAATTCAACATTTGCTTAAAAGCTGAAATATTTTCTTGATCAAATGTTATTTTACGATAGTTGCCATTCGCAATTTCATGCTGTAATTTGATTGAATCGATAATGCCTAATTTAAAATTCGACCAATTACTCATGTATCCACGAATAGCTGAATTTAGCAATGGGACATCAAATCTACTACTACGAAAATATTTATGCGACCAGTAATCAATCTTGCGAGGGACAGAAGTTTTAATAAATTTATCTACTTCGGGAGTGTCCATAAAAGGATAAAAAAGAGTATATGAATTTTTACTTAATCCCTCTCCGGTAAATAGCCAAGGATCGATACTAAGGACCACCATTTCAGGTTTTTTCTTGCAAACTGCGAAGTAATGTTTTAGCATGATCAAGCGATCGGCGATGTTCACCCCTTCACGGGTATATTTTGCAATTTTTTTCCCCGTAGTTCGTTCAATATCTTCTTTATTCAGTGCAAGCATCAGATGTGAGTGTCCGACTAACAAAATATCGGAATCACTTTTTAATCCATAATTGCGCTCAATACCATGTAACAAAAGAATCGAAAGTAAAGCATCGAGAAGAATTACAAGCACAACAAAGCATAAAAGACGAAATAGATTAATCCGTAAAAAATTATCATCTTTTATATCGTTGAGGATGGGCACTTGTATCATTATTTTTAGAACTGAAAATAGATAAACTGTTCGGAGGTAACACCAAGTATGCCAATAAGAAGAATTAGCAGAACATAACCGATATATCTTATGAGCAATGGGGTACGAGAGGGAGTGTAATAAATTGCAAAAACACCTTTATACTGCATAATTTGAACCAAATATAACATAACGATTAGCATCAATCCTAAAACAGTGTCAAAAGCAGACGAACCCATATAGGGCATTTGAGTTAGGCCAGTAAATAAATGACTTGTAATGTAGAATGCATCGGCAATATTGGCTGCTCTAAAAAATATCCAGGCATAAAAAGCCATCGAAAAGACTATTATTATCCGTAAGACATGTATTATTCTGGAACGTTGGAATTTTGAGTCAAGGCCAGTAAAGATGAGCGCCCTACTGCCAAGAAATTCAATTAAATAATAGAATCCATGTATCGCACCCCATAACACAAATGTCCACTTAGCACCATGCCACAAGCCGCTTACTGTGAAGACAATAAAAATATTGACGATCCAGCGGCCTTTACTTACCCTGTTGCCACCCAACGGCTTATACAAATAATCGGCAAACCACGAAGAGAGTGAGATATGCCATCGTTTCCAGAAATCACCAATTGAATTAGCCAGGTAGGGCAGATTAAAATTCTGCATCAATTTGAAACCTAATATCCGGGCACTTCCAATAGCAATATCAGTGTATCCGCTAAAGTCACAGTAGATTTGAAAAGTGAAGAACAGGGTAGCCAAGAGCAATGAGGATCCGGAAAAATGATCAGGGGTACCATAAACCTGATTAACATATATGGCCAGTCGATCTGCTATGACGACCTTTTTAAATAGTCCCCAAAGAATCAACTTACCTCCTTCGAGTAATTGTTGACTAGAGAATCTTTTTGTTGTTGTAAATTGATCTAATAGGTTATTGGCTCTCTAGATAGGACCGGCAAGCAGCAGAGGGAAAAATGTCACATATAGAGAAAACTTGGTAAAACTATTTTCAACCTGATGTTTTTGCCTATAAACATCAATGGTATAGCTTAAAGTAGTAAAAGTATGAAATGATATTCCTACAGGCAACAGAATATTAAGGACAAAGGGCTGGAAGTCAGGATTAACTATTTGTGCAAGAGGCGTAAGGGAGAAAAGGACGAAATTGTAATATTTAAAAAAGAATAATAGGCCTAGATTAGTAATAAGGGCAAATAACAGCCATTTTATTTTTGTTTTGTTATTTGTGGAATAACCAATTTTTCGACTTGCGTAATAATTAATGCCATTTTCGAATAGGATCAGAAAGATATATTCCCATCGCCAATACATATAAAAGAAAAAGCTTGCACCGAGTAAAAAAGTATTTCTATATCGCGGTTGTAAACTAAAGTAAAATAGCACTACAAAAGGCAGGAAAATAAAATAGGCAAAGGAATTAAACAGCATAATTCAAAATAAATTTAATATCTCCTTCATCCTTTTTTCGAAAATCTCCAGGGTATAGTTTTGCTCATAGCGGGCACGTCCTGCTGCTCCCATCCGGTCTCTTAAATCGCTGTTTGTAATCAGGATTTCGAGCTTATCTGCAAGGGGTTTCGCCTCTTTTTGAGGTACCAAAAAACCGGTCACATCATTAATAACCATTTCAGAGATGGCCCCTTCGAAGGTAGATACAATGGGTAAAGCATGTTGCATTGCCTCGAGCAGCACCAGCGGGAAACAGTCGTTGTAAGTAGGGAGGACAAAAATATCAGCATCCGCCAGCAGCTGCTCTTTCTCCTCACTGTATTTTAGGCCGGCGTAGGTCACGTAATGTTGAATGTTCAATTGCTCAATTTTTGAATGCAAAAGTTGTTCGCTGATATCTCCTTCCCCTCCCACAAAAGTGCAATGAAAACCGAGTCCTTTGTTTTTAAGCAAAGGGCAAGCCTCCAGCAACACAAGTACCCCTTTTGATTCAATCAGGTTCGACAAAAACAAAATCTCAACCGTCTTACTCTCCCGTTCTCCCTTTCTCCCTTTTCGTTTTTCATTGACCATTGACCATTGACTATTGTCCTTCGCCCCCACTCCATTTGCACAAATATGCACCCGCTCCTCCGGCACATATTTTTGAATATCGGGATAGAGGTTTTTTGAGAGCAGGATAACCTCCGCATTTTTAAATACCATCCTATAGAGCAGGTTATCGATAAACCGGTGCTGCCATTTGCTGACCCCTTTGTTGTGAAGATGGTAAACGACCTTAACCCCAAAGAGTTTAGCCAGAATCACCATGGGCAGGTCTTTGTAAAAACCAATCCGGTAAATCTGGATGGTGAGGTAGCATAGATCCGGTTTAAAGGTAATGAACTGGCGGATCACCTGACCCAGTAGGGAGATGTAGCGCCACACTTTCGCGAAGCCATTCTTGCCAATCGTATCCACACGGTCCGAAAGGCTCAGATTAATATAACGACCATCAAATGCCGTGTTAATCTCCCGGCTCTCTTTGATGGCTTGACCCACCATCGCTGCACCATGAATGGGAGGGGGGATATGAAGGATGAAGAGGATTTTCAAACTATCATACTTAAAATAATCACTTAGATTTTCAAACAATTTTCAGTTCTATAAAATAAGGTTGTTTTACTCTGATTTAATTCCTGGGCTACCATACCCGTAAAAGATATTTCTTTAAAACCTTTATTTGCCATTAGGTTTTTAATATCTGGCCAATCAGGACCATCAGTGTTATCCCAAATGACAACACCTTCACTGTTGAGATGAGTTAGATTTTGCATCGCACAATCGATGCGATTCCCTAAATTATCAATAATTAGAATATCAAATTTACCCTTAATATGGTGAGCATAGTCCTGAAAATCGGTGATTGTTTTCACTCCTATAATCTTCGAATTTTCGCTGATCCTTCCAGCGATATTTTTGGCCCATTTGGGATAATCTTCGAAAGCAACCACTTCGTTTACTATAAAGCTCAGCCAAATTGTGGAATATCCGCATCCAAATTCAAGAACCTTAAGCTTATTGTTTAATCGGTCTTTAAGGAAGTCAATAAATGAATAGGTCCACCATGGGATAGGCATATTATTATTATCAATCACTTTTTTTGTTCTAAACGACTTGAACCAGCCTGTCGTTCTTAAGGCACTTCTGGGATGAATTGCCAACAATAAAAAAGCCAAGTTTGCTTTTCGTAGTAAATTGAAAATTAAATTATACATAATTTGAATATTTAGTGATTCTTCACACCGGTCTATATCTCCCGTTCCAGAAATTCAATAGAAACTTGCCAACCCAATCGGATTTAGTTTTTGGCTTGGTCGATACATGGATCAGGGCTTCTAAAACGCCTTGCGTAAAGCGAGGAAGATCCCATTCCTTAATTATTTGGAACGATGCCTGACCCATCGCACTCCACTGTGAAGGTGAAAGTTGATCCAGTTTTCTGATCGCTTCTGTTATTTCTGTCAGATTGTCAGGATCGAATAACCAGCCATTAACGCCCTCACTCACTAAAGTTTGTGAACAACCACATTCCCGGCTAACCAAAACAGGCAAACCTGCTGCCATTGCTTCATTAACGACAAGTCCCCAAGTCTCCCCATATCGGGTGGGGAGCACCAACCCCTTTGCATGATGATAATATTGAATAAGCGCTGACTGCTGAATAAAAGGAATAAAAATAATATCCACGCGTTGCTCAACTACTGAAACATCCACAAGTGTTTGATGCATTGGACCATCGCCGATGAAAACAAGGTTTAGCAAACTGGCAGGATTTTCCTTTTTAAATTGAACAAAGGCTTTCAATAAACTTTCCCAATTCTTTTTTTCGATCTGACGACCAACGGCCAGCAAATAGGGCTCAGAAATTTCAGTCATTTCAGAGGTCACCTGATTATTTCGACTCTTTCTTTTAAAAAGATCGTTATCAACGACATCAATCCCGTAAAAAATCTCGTTGCTTTTCAGACCCCATTTATCAAAGCTTTCTCGATGCGATGGAGCTGGACAAAGAATTGCATCGACCAGGCTGTAGAGGTTTTCTTTAATCTTGTTGATGTAGATATTTCTTTTTACATCTATTTGTCGGGCATCATCAAAGATAATAATTGGCTTCCCTGTTTTGGCTTTCCATTTTAAAGCACCTGTTCCTGATTGAAAGGCAATCGCCCCTGCGAGCACCACATCAGGATTTAATTCATCCAGTTTCCTCTCGATTGCTTGTTGGCTTATTGCCGATGGAATCTCTCCAGGACCCTGATGAGGGAAGAGAATATGCCAACGTAAAATTTCGCTGTCTGCCCGTTCTTTCTCAAACGAGTAAGGGCTTCCTTTGCCGGCTATTTCAATAACATCAAGATTGATGCCAATTTTATTTAATGTCTCCTGAAGGTTAAAGAGTCTGGCTTGCCAGTAGATACGAAGATCGGTATGAAGCACAACCAAACGAAGAATAGAAGAATTATTCCGAATCTTTGAGGGCATCTCCAGTCTGAATCTTCCTTTCCATAGAAAAGAAAAGCTACGAGGAAGTACTAATTTTGTTTTATTAAATGTCTGATTTCTGTTGATGGCATAATTGATCGAAGACCATATCCCACTTGTAAAATGCTCTAATCCCCAATCCGCAATATGGGCCTCCGATCTGACACCCATTTCAGCAATGGCCCTGCTCTCCATCGATCCCATTTTCAGCAATAAACCGGACAATTCCTCCGCCTTCTCCGGATCAAAAATCCATCCGTTCCTTCCTGGAATCACCAATGTTTCGGCACAGCCACACTGACCACTTACGAGCACTGGTTTACTACATACCATCGCCTCGTTCACCGTTAGTCCCCAGGTTTCTCCTAAACTTGGAAGAATGTAGGCAGTACAATTGGAATAGAGCGGAATAAGTTCTTCCTGCGTTTTAAAGGGGAGAAAAAAGATGTAACTGTCGATTAGATCACCCGCCATTAAACGGAGTACTTTATTTTGTGGACCATCTCCGACAATCACAAGCGAAACGGGCGATTCTTCCGTCGTTTTAAGGTACTGTTTATAGGATCGAATCAAAAAGGCGATATTTTTTTTAGGGACCTGGCGGCCGACTGTCAGGAAGTAGCGGGATGGCAGGTTTAATAAGGCATCTGTTCTCCTATCATCTTTAAAAAATGCATTATCCACGCAATTCAATCCGTAAAAGATCGATTCGTGTTTAAAACCCCAATATTCAAAGGAATGAGCATGCGAAGGTGCAGGACAGAAAATCGCGTCCGCCAGCTTATAGAGTTGTCGCTTAATTTGGTTGGTCATCCAATTGCGGGGCACATCTTTTAAACGGGCATTGTCAAATATAACCAGTGGTTTACTCCGGCCGCCAGCCCATTTAACCGCTGCTGCTCCCGAATAGAAAGCCAATGCCCCCGATAACAAGACATCAGGATTCAGTTCGTCAAGTTTGCGGTACACTGACCTATGAGCATCACGTACCGAAATATTTTCAACTTTTTCTTCCGGAAACAGGATGATCCATGATGGGAAATCCGAAATATCGGCATGTTCAGAAAAAGCATAGGGTGAGCCTTTCCCGGCGATTTCAATCACTACAAGGGAATGTCCAAGCGCCAAAAGATAAGCGTGCAACGCTTTTATTCTCGCCGGCCAATAGATTCGGAAATCTGTATGTAGAATGACGATTTTCAAGATATTCCAAATCGTTTAAAGAGGCGATTGACCATTTTTAAAGGAAGCAGAGTCAGTAAAATAAAGGCATAAACTTTTTTATTCCCGTTATGGTAGCGTAGGGAGAGGAACGCATCACGCAAGGTATTGATGCGCAACCCCAATCGCAGGTGAATGGAAGCGCGCATTTTATACCAGTGGGAGAGGTAAAGGCGGTAAGCTGCTCTTTCGGGTTTGCTGATTTTTTCATACAATTTGACCAGCTCTTTTCCAACCTGATCTGTTGGATCAGGCAGCCGATTGGGTTTATCGTCGTAGGTATGGGCTGCATCCTGAATAAACACAGACAACGGCTTCAGACTATAGGCTATTTTTGTGATTGCTGCCAGCCTTGCCCAGGTGAGTAAATCTTCGCCTGATTGAATACCTACCGGAAATCCGTTAATACTTTTGATGGCATTCGCCTCTAGCATAATACTAATGGATGTGATTGGTGGATGTGAACAGGAGGCTACCTCAAAATAGTTGGATAATATGCCATGTTCTCCGGCAAAGGGTATCTTTCGCAGGATCGCGGGTTTTCGGAGGCCCCGATAATCCTGCAATTCATAAGCACTCGCCACGACCTTACATTGCGGATAGGTGCGGACAAGTAGCTGCATCGTTTCCAGAAAGGCCGGCTTCCACTGGTCGTCGGCATCCAAAAAAGCGATCCAATCGCCTTGGGCCATTTCGATCCCTTTGTTGCGAGCTGCCGAGACCCCACCATTTTTCTGATGGATCAACCGGATCATTGGATTTGTTAGGGCCTCTACTACCAATTCCGATCCATCGGTTGAACCATCGTTCACCACCACGATTTCCATCGGGAGCAACGTTTGTGCCATCACCGAGGCAATGGCTTGGGCTACCTGCTCCTTTTTATTGTATAGCGGTATAACAACTGAGATTTTCATATAATCTTGAATCATAAAATAATATTTTTCGACCTCAGAGAGGTCGTAGGATTATAGAAGGCAAGGGTTGTGGCAGAGGTGCGACTCCGGCCGGAGTCGTATGTTTATTTTTTGCTCAATGTTCTATAAACATGCCATCCCTCCGGGATTGGATTAGCTGACCTCAGAGAGGTCGTACGTTTATAGAAAATAGGTGATGAAGCAGAGGTGCGACTCCCGCCGGAGTCGTGTGTTTATTTTTTGCTCAATGTTCTATAAACATGCCATCCCTCCGGGATTGGAAAGACATACAATTTAGATTTTCAAATAATCTCATTTTCAAATTCTTCTCCCTCTTCCAATCCATTTTTCCGGATACTAAACACAATCCCGACCATCGCGAAAAAGATATTGGGGAAATAGATGGTGTATTTGAGGATATTGTCCGAATACATAAACATCAACAAGGGGATGAACAGGGTGAGCGTGGAGGTGACGAGCAACCCTACAATCGCCTTGTCTGTGGCACGGATGCCACCATACAACAACAAGAATGTGGTGCCAAATCCAAACAACAGACAAGCCAGACCGACATACCCGTAATTGTAACGGACAGACAGGTAGTCATTATGGGCCTCCATTAATTGATTATTGCTGATTGCCATAAGCTGACTATAATCTGCCCGTGGGCCATTGCCCCAGACCGGTGCGGCCGCCAGTCCGGGTTCAAGGGCCAGTCTCCAGGTGTTGCGGCCATTGTTGTTGAAACGGTCGTTATCGTAATAATTGACAGATAAATCATTTACTTTTCCCCCATTTTCTCCAAACGTTTTTTTCTGAAATCCCTCGGAATTAAATACCACGATGGCCAGTACCAGCCCTGCTAAACCAAATCCGATTTTATTGAAAATATTCCGATTGGCAAAGTGAAACACAAAGATGGCCATAAAGGCGACTATGCCCATACGGGTAACATTTAAAAGGGGGAATAAAAAAAGCAGTACAAAAAATACTAAAAACTTAATCTCTTTGGTTAAAAAATAGATCCCTAAACAAAGACTCGCGGCCAATGAAAGGAACATCGGCAGTGATGCCATTGCCGGAGAGTATCCAAATAATAAAAGATAGATAAATGAGAGTAATACTACAGCTGAGGTTAGCCATCGCAGCCTTTTAAATAATCCGAGTAACACTTCTTCGGAATAGGTAAAGTTAGAAGTAACAATTCCAATCAACAAGGGGAGCAGGTACTGGAGGGTGAGCTGAAGTCCGAGGAACGAAAAATCGACGGCCAAAGCGCCAATCATATAAACCATCCAGGGGAGCCAGGCCCATAGCGGGAAGGCGACCGAACGGAGATTCGGCAAATACAATAAGGTAACCCCCAGCATCATCATCCATGCCACACCTGTCCAGTTAAAGCCTGCTATCTGCGACGGAAGAAAAGGAAATGCACTCGGGAGATAGGGTACCAAGACGGTAAAAAACAGGAAAAAGAAAAAGGGGGTATTGCGGGAGGACATGGGGTTAATGTGCTAATATGCTAATATGCTAATGGGTTAATGTGCTAATGGTTAATATTTAACATCAATTTTTTCAATCACTTCAAAGGGCTGCCTCATTGCTTTCCAAAGAGGTTTTCGCATTTGCCCGCTCCATGGTATACCCTTGGGTGTTAATGGATTAAAGTACAAACCTATTAATTTACTCTTTTGTGCAAGTTGCCCCTTAATAGTTATGCGGAATATTTTCGAATGGTTAAGCCGGATTAATTGCCACGGCCAAAGGTTATACCATGCCCATACCCAATAGTACCACAATTGTGGTTTTGCAACCGATTGCCTGATGGCTTCATACGCAATTTGAGCGCAGGCCAGGTGATCGTGGTTCATGTAATCACGCGTGTGGGTGGCAAAAACTTCGTCAGGCTGAAGTATTTCAATGATTTGTGCAACGCGCTGAGCTGTTTCTGTAAATCCTTTTTGGCCGATTAGCGTCAATGAGCCATCCGGCAGGTGTAACCGTGAAACATCAGTTTCAAGTAATCCAAGCCGGTCGCAAACCTCAACCGAAAGAGCTGTCCTCCGATTTTTTATTTCTTCACGATCAGGCCACGATCCGCAACTCTCACCATCGGTTAGGTAAACAAGGTGTACTTTGCCACCTAGCCGGAGCATTTGAAGTATAATTCCTCCGAGACCAAGGATTTCATCATCAGGATGAGGAACAATGACGAGTATTTTTTTCTTTGAAACATCAAGAATACTTTCCAGGGGCTTTTGGGAAAATAAAAGTTTGACAATAAAAATGGTAATCCCCATATAAGCCTCTCTTATTATCATATGTATTTAAAATTGGGTTTGGGTTAGGTGCAGCGCCCGTTAATATAAAGGCAATCGGTTTTGATCTTCAGATGCAAAGTACCTGAATACCGGTATTTCAATCATTATCAGAGATCATCCTCAAATAAAGAGGAAAGTCACAAATGCGATAACTAATAATTTCCATTCATTAATTCCTCGTAAAGCAGGGTTGTATTTTTAATAAATACCTTGATATCAAATAAATCTGTTGCTTTTGTCTGTCCGTGGGTGCCGAAGGAATACCGCAAGCCGGGGTGGTTTATTAACTGAATCAGGCAGTTTGCAAGGGCTTCGGTGTTTTTGTTGGGGAAAAGTAACCCGGTCACGCCATCGGTTACTACCTCGCTTAACCCGAAAACATTGGAAGCTACCACGGGTTTGCCCATTGCCATCGCTTCGGCTGCAGTGAGCCCGAAGCCTTCGAAACGGGAGGGGGCCACCACGATATCCATCAAAGCCATTTGTTGCATTGCGGTGTTCCAGTCTGCTTCTCCGAAGAAGGTAGCCGATGATTCTAAATTTAAATCGTGCGCTTGTTCCTTTAAGGTTTCTTCATCCGGACCGCTTCCTACAATCAATAAGTGAATATGAGGTAATTGTTTGACGACTAATGCAAAAGCATTGATCAGGATATCGATTCCCTTTTCGTGGCGAAGCCGGGAGACCACTCCGATCACCAACTTTTTGAGCGACGGTTCCGGACTCTTTATATGAATGGTCTGGATTTGTGCCACATCAACCGCATTGTAGATCGTGAAATGACGTGGCTGCGAGTTCAATGATTTCGTATCATCGAACAATTGACCATTTCCAAACCAGCTGATCTCGGCATTTTTGGAAACAACTATAAAACGGGTGCATAATAGTGCAGAAATCCGCAGGATCAGTTTGGCAAGTCTTCCATGTGAGGGAGTATGGGGCTGATGAACGGTTGCTATAATTTTTTTGACCCCGGCCAATCGGGCAGCGAGTATTGGCAATGCCCCCGGAGCCATATATTGAATATGCACCACATCGGGCCGAAGCGCTTTGAATCGTTTGCGAAGCATTCCAACCAATTGCCAAGGTAGGATCGATCTATCCAGCTTCATCAGTTCTAGCGTGCAACCCGCTTCATTGAATTCATCCACCATCGCCTGATGATACTCGAAATAGCAAAGGGTCGTCACCGAGTGGCCTGACCCTACCAAAGTTTTAACCAGGTTAAGGGTTTGCATTTCGGTGCCTCCACGATTCATGCAAGGGATGGAGATAAGTATTTTAGCCATTTAAAGAATAAGTGCTGATAGTTTCCGCACAATAAAAGATGTTATCTTAATGCTTAACAGTTTTTCCAGAATTGAATTTCTAATACTCTTTTCAAAATAGTTTTCTTTTTTAAGCTGTGCTGAAATTGTTAAGGCTTCCTGAATAGTTGTCAAATTATTGTGTTTTAAGCCATATCCTAGCAATCTTCTTTTAAATTTAAGGGCATTTTTGATAAAATAGTATTTTGATTCAGAGTCTAAGAAACTGGAATTTTTCCATTGCTTGATTTGAAATAGATAATCATTGGCAAGTCTTAATGCAAGTTCGGGATCACCAATACTTCCTGTTTCGGAACTTTTATGAATGCGGAACGCAGCAAGTGGTTTTAGTATTCCTATAACATCGGTAAACTGTCCTACCCGATAAAAAAAATCATCATCAGCAATATGTCCTGCATCCGGATTATAATTACATCCTGCTTCAAAAATAGTTCGATGTGTAATTACACCGGGACAACGATGGATATGAGGCATACCATGATAATTTTTTTGATAGGCTTTAAGATATTCCTGTCCCGTATATCTAACTATTTTTTCATCATAATTGCCTTCTGGGAGGTTCTATAATTTAATATTTTGATATATAGATATTTATCGCTATTTTTAGG
>JBAXOA010000123.1:0-12046 GCA_037133495.1 Mariniphaga sp.
TAAAGTTCAATTATAATAAAATTTTGCTTTAGACAGAGTTCATTTTACAGTCTCGGAAAAGGAAGCAATTTCCGGTTCACTTTGCCGGCAAAAATAACCAATTGATTTGCTTTCTATCATAGCAATTAATTCGTCCTTTTTCATCTCATTTTCAGTTACTATCTGGCAAAAATCTGGCAAATTCAAAAATACTGAAAGATTTCGTTGGGAAAAGACAATATTTTGGATTGGGTTAAAGCGTTGCTGGTCAAAAATATTTATATATTTGCACCCTCATTCGGGGGATTAGCTCAGTTGGCTAGAGTGTTTGACTGGCAGGGACTTTTCCCTCATTATCAATTAGTTACACTGCACTACATATCACCGCATTATATTTTTAATTAGTTTTATTTTTCCTATCCACTATACCCATTTTCCCTTTATCTGGCAGATCTTCTGGCAATATTTAGCAATATTCTGACAGAAATTTTATCCATAAATATTACTACCAAAGGTAATTCAGTTTAAGCTCTTATGTGTCAGAAAAGATTTATCTTTGAATAATGATTATTAAAGACCAAATATCAAATCAAAAATCTGATTTTCGGACTTTATGCAAAAATCACAAGGTTAGATATTTGTATGCTTTTGGTTCGGCAACAAACGATAGGTTTGATGCAAATTCAAGCCATCGAATTAATTGAAGATTTTGCAAAATCAAAGCTAAGTTCCTCATCCAGTACATTGAGGTAATTGTATTTAATCGAAATATTTTCTGATTGAACATTATTTTTGAAATAGGTTGCGTAAACAAAATGACCCTACTCAATTATAAATAATCCCATAATTAAGCCAAGTGCTCCGGTCAACTCGAGTTTGGCAATAAGGATTCCTAATTTCTCTGGTCCAAATCGTCTGAATTCACTTTTCATATGAGATGAGACGAAATAAGTCATTCCGTAGACTAAAAAAGAAAGGCTGGAGACCAGAATCAGTACTTTATTAAAACTCATCACTAAATTATTTTTGAGATTCCAACGCGATATAAACACATAACGCCAGCAAGAAAAGTGAAGGCAAGTGTTTATTCCAAGGATTACTTACTTTGAAATGAAAAAACTGAGCTGACAACATTAAAAAAGCCATGATAATTGCCGGAAAAAAACCAAAGAAGGATACCAGATACCTGCAACCAGCAATGTTGCCAAAACAATTTTGGTTGAGCCAACCAGCGAGCGAACTAATTCACTCAGTCCGTACTGCTTGAATTCTTTAACGATGTTATCGAAACGAAATATCCAAACAAAGGCAATTGAAAGAGCAACAATGATTTGAGCCACAATGGTAAAATTGTTCATATTTTATTTATTTAGAAATGACGAATACATCCATACTAACTTTTCCTGTAATCTGATGTAGTCGCTCATCAGTGCATTCGTGCCTTCGTCTCCGGCATCAGCCGATAGACTAAGTAATTCACGTTCAAGAATAATGATTATGCGAAACGATGCCAAAATATCGCTTACTGCAATGTTGCCATCACTTATCTGACTACTTTCTTTAATTTTTGAATTCATTTTATAGTCGCTGAAGTTGTGATTTGGGATAAATCCCAATGTCAGGATTCGTTCAGCAACTTCATCGATTTTCAAAAATAAGTCGTTATATAACTCTTCAAACTTTAAATGAAGTTCAAAAAATTTTTCTCCTTTGATATTCCAATGGTATCCTCTGGTATTCTGATAGAAGATTGAGTAATTTGCTAAAAGCGCATTTAGTTTTTTAGCCAATTGTTTAGATTGACTGCTGTTTAATCCGATTGCATTTAAGTTTTCCATTTTTATAATTTTGAAATTTGTTAATGTATTAATATACTGTATTTTAATTTACTTGTATTCTATCGAAATGATAATTTCATTTCTTCTGCCAATCAATTGAAAAGGTGGATTATATCCTAAAAACCTCGCGTTTCCGTTGGTTTTAATACCCTTTTCCTTTAAAATATCCTGAAGTTTTTCCGAGTAGAATTTCAATTCCTTATAAGTTGCAAATCCACCAAATTGAATGGCGGCAACATATTCATCTACTGTTTCTTTCAAAATTACATCCGGATTATTTGGTTTTGGAAGGTTTGCCTGATTATAGGATGATGGCATCACAAAACTCATGGTCGAAACAGTATCGTTGATATCCATCTGAACCGGCGAGGTCATCGCAATTTGAGTTTTATCCTCATTTCCGCCAAAAATATAGTCAGCCAGCTTCCTAAATCCAGGACCTGACAGTTCCTTGTACGTTTTTGCATCCGATTTGATTGTTGCAAAGGTTGCTGAAGGGTAGAACCGGATTTCGAAATTCTGATCTTTTTGAATAACTTTATAATTCTGCTCTTCGGTTTTATTGACTGATGCCATGATAAATGATTGAATAATAAATACAATTGCGAAAATAACTGAAGCACTAATAAGAAATATTTTCATCTTGTTTAAAATTTAATTACAAATCTTAAACAAAAAAGACAGAAGTATTGTTTAATAAATAGTTTTAAACTTTAAACAAAAATAGAGAATTATGAAAAAGTTATTTGTAATGTTGTTTGCAGTTGTTTTATCAATGAGTGCTTTCAGCCAGGGAAAAGATGTTGTAGATATTGCAATTGGATCTGCCGATCATACAACTTTGGTAGCTGCTGTAAAAGCGGCTGATTTAGTAACTACCTTAAAAGGTAAAGGTCCATTCACAGTGTTTGCACCTACCAATGCGGCTTTCAACAAACTGCCAGCCGGTACCGTTGAAAGTTTGCTGAAACCGGAGAACATAGCTAAGTTGGCTAAAATTCTCACTTATCATGTTGTTAGCGGAAACGTTGATGCTGCTGCAGTCGTAGCTGCAATTAAAAGTGGCAACGGAAAAGCTGTATTAACAACAGTCAGTGGTGGAAAACTTACCGCCTCAATGGACATGGGTAAAGTGAAACTTACCGATGAATCGGGCAATTCTGCATTTGTTACTGCTGCCGATTTAAAAGGCACTAACGGAGTTGTTCATGTGATTGATGGAGTAGTACTACCGAAATAAATCACTTTTGATTTCCATTACGGTTTAAACTCCCTGAATTCATTTTCAGGGAGTTTTTTATATGTCACATTTTCAAATGACTTTTGGATTGTGCGTGGCGGTTTAATGACTTTGAGATAGACTAAACGAAACTATCCCGATAATTTTGAAACCGCATCATTTCAAGCAGTTATCTGGCAAAAAACTGGCAAATCGAAAATCGGAGTTGATTTTCATCAATGAAACATGAAATTTTCGGTGATGTCAACTAGTTGTGTATTAAAATAAATATATCTTTGTGGCCTCAAAAGGGGGGATTAGCTCAGTTGGCTAGAGCGTTTGACTGGCAGTCAAAAGGTCATCGGTTCGATTCCGATATTCTCCACTGAATAAATGTCTATATATTTAAAAACGAACACTTTATATGTGTTCGTTTTTCTTTTTAGTCAACATTTAGTCAACTAACCTGAATAAAGTGTTTTGACTGGCGCTTTTAAATTCATATAGAATGCCGGCTTAGTGAATATTCCGGACTATACCGACCCCTTTTTGTCAGGTAGCATTTGAATGCATACAAATGAAAAAAAAGATTAAAATAACCGGTCTTTGATTCGCTGCCGGAGCATAATAATCAAGACGGGTTATTTCTCTGGGTTTTTCGAAAGCAAAAATCAATCGACTGTCAGCAAACTATAAAGGCTTTTGGGTTAACCCTTTTTCGCAGAGAATAACCCCATCTTTTACAGTAACTTTTTATTGCCGGCTTTAAGGTTTGTACTGCTGGTCAGTATTAATATTACCAGTAGAATAATCATACTTCCCACCCAATCCTTCGTTTACAAATCCGAAAACGGTAGTTTTATATTAATTGTTTCAGCTAATTTGAGAATATTCCATCAATAAATGCTGATGTTAGTTCATTTTCCGGGTTGAAGTCCTTCCCGTTCATATAGTCTGTCAAGCTTTTGTACAGCTGTTTGGATGCTGGTCGTTGCTCCATATTTTTACTGAAATTTATGGTTGACACCAACAGGCTACCTTTACTAACTTTACATTCCCATACGTATGCCAGCTTATCATTTATGGCGTAGGTATCGATAACCTGTACCAGCGGTTTCATCTTTACCGGAAAATTGTTCAGGTACATTGCATTGGCATTCATTGCGATATCCCACCACTGCCAGTTAGAGTAACTGTCAGTTGGGAAATCTTTAAAAATTGGATGGGAGGGATTGCAAAGAATACCCATTGTATGCGCTCGTTGCATCCGTTTAAATATCGAATTCCAGAACACAGTGGTGAAACAACTTTCCCTATATCCATCTTTAAGAGAACCCAAGTCAGGAATTAAGAGCACTCGTTCTCCGGCATTAAGAGCCTCCTTTATATTGTTACCCCAGGAATTAAAGATTTTTATCTTTTCGGGCTGAACATTTATTTCCGTAGGATACACCCAGAATTCCCAGCTATTTTTTATTTTGCTATTTTGAATTTCAACAGTTAACGTTAATTTTTGAGCAATGGAAACTCCGATTAATGACTGGGAGATCGTGCCAAGATTTCTCAGGCCTCCCTGAATGAGATCCTGTTGTTTAAATTTTCCCTGCTGAATTATTGCTCCTTTTGCATTGGAAATATGCCACAAAGGCTGAGCTTTGAGCAAGTCATTCTCGCCGTAATGGGCTAATTCCACCGAAACATCCAATATTTCATTCTGATTCCAAACCCTTTTCGTCATTCTCACCAACGGAACGATTGGACCGCAATATTGATGGTGCTTGTTCGGGGTAAGAATATTCTTCGAATCCCAAAATTCGTCCAGAATTCCGACTACCGCCAGATTTTGCCCCTCAAAATCGTTTATTCCCAACAGGTTAAATCCTCCCAGATTTGGAGTTCTCAGCGCTGACTCAATCTCCTCTTTGTATAGTAAAGCCGAAAATTTACCTGAAGCCATGGCAAAATCCTGTGCCTGCTCCAGCATCCCTCTGCTTTCAAGTTTAAGTTTGATTCTTTCGTAGTTGGTATTTCTTAAAGTACCGGTATATTTTTCAAGTATGCTCAGATCGGGAAACATTGCCCACTGGCCCACCTCATGTGAAATCACAGGTATCGGTGATTTTTTTATCTCATTCCGATAATCCATTTGGGTTGCCGGGATTTGCATGTTAAACCTGGTTTTGGTGGATACATCACCTCCCCCCCAAACAATACCTACAATCGGATTTCCGCCGGCATTCACTTTTTTTGGATAATTATCAACGATTGAATCATCTCTCCAACCCCATGCAGAGACAAAGAAATCGTCATCACAACCGGGGCTGTAAGGATGTGAAGTGCAGGTATAAAGATGTCTTGGGTCGTGCAGGCGGGCTCCGTTAACCGCCTTTTTAGATGCATCATCATGGTTAAACAATTCATTTCCCAATGCAAGCAGGCAGAAGGAAGGATGATTCCCGTAAGTATCAATTATCCTGTTAAGTTCCTTATAATTAGGTCCATAACTCGGCAATTCTATCTGCAAAATAATTCCAACTTCATCAGCTGCTGCAAAGGCGGCCTCCGGAGGGCACCAGGTGTGGCAACGAAGGTGGTTCAATCCATACTCTCTGGATATTTTCATTATTCGCAACCAATAATCTCTGCCCATCGGCACGTAATTTTCAATAGGCGCGGAACCATCTTGTTGTGCACCTCTCAAGAATATCTTTTTCCCGTTCATTAAGAAATTCTTACCAAGGGTAGTGAATTCCCTCATGCCAAATGTTACTAAGGAAATGTCCTCCATTACCCCTGTGGTCAGCACCGTTTTTAGTTCATACAGGGTTGGGGAGAATTCACTCCAAAGAAATGCCTTATGTTTTAAAATAAGCTCCTCAACAGGGATCTCAAGCGCTCCCCTTTTTAATGTAATTGATTTGATCTTCTCAAAGGGAGTACCTTCATTCTTATTCCGAATGAAGAAAGTAATTGATAAATCATTATTTTGCCGGCTGTTTTCTTTGATTTTTAGAGCAACCTTTACTGAGTTATTTTGAATGTTTGGGTAAACCTGAACATCATTCAGGCAGTAATCACCCTCAGTCCGAAGTTCTATCCTCCCAATAATTCCGTTCCATCCAACGCCATTTTCACTGCTTAATCCATGACCGCCTTGAGGGTATTTAATATCCAGCTTACTTGTGTATATTGTAATATTATGGTTCCCTGGAGTTGTGAAAGTTGGTTTGATTTCAAATTTTTGTGGTACATCATAACCGTGACTTTCGCCAATTAATTCCCCATCCCAATAAAGGATACTCACACCCGGAACCCTTTCCATCGAAAATCCAACTGTTTTTCCAGCCCAATCTTTGGGAATCGTTGCACTCCGTTGAACCCAAAATGGTCCATCGTATTCAATAAACCGCTCCAGTCCCGGAGTGATAGCCCTTGAGGGTGTGAGGTTCGTCCCGATGTTTGCCTCTGCAGGACTCCCCGGCAGCGTAATCCAGTCATGTATGGTAAAATCGGCACATCTGAAGAAGGTAGCGTAGTAAGCATGTAATTCTTTTGCCAGGGGCAATACCCGTTTTTGCCATCCGCTGTTGTACCAGGAACTTTCACCACCTCTATCCCAGACATCCAATGCAATCCTCCATTTTCCTGATAATGAAATCTTCTGTTCCCCATTGCTGAGATCAATTCTGGAAATCCTGTTTCCATTTTTATCGTCAGGTTTGTTTATAAAAACAGTAATCAGATGATTGCCTATGGAATTGAACGGTTTCGTTAACTCAAATTTATCAGGGGTATTGTTTTCCTTAAACTCGCCAATCAATTTAAAATCCCAGTAGATTTTACTCCCGTTTGGCAACTTCCCAATTGCAAGGAACAAGGCTTTTTCCGCCCATCCATCCGGCAAAGCAATAGAGCGTTGAACCCAATAGGGGCCTTCATATCTTTTTACTTTTTCATCTTCTTTTTTAATTGAACTCAAGGGTATCAGTAATTTTCCGATCTTGGATTCGTCCGGACTACCAGGCAGATTTATCCAATCGTTTGTTAGCATCTCTGCACCATGAGGATATAGCTGTTTTGCAGTTGGCAATTCCCGGCTGAACCATTTTTCCGTTAGGCCTGCCGAAACAGGATCCGGGGCAAACCGCCACGAGCCAGCCAGAGATATAACGCTAACATCCTGCGCATGCAGGCCATTGAATATCAAGAAGAAATAAAATATAACTAATTGTTTATGCATTTTATTATTCTTTAATTATTTAAATGTCAGCGTGTTTTATTAAAAATGGAAAGAAAAAGCCGGGATATATATTGCTGGTTTTAAGCTTGCAATCCTAACAGCGCTAAACAGTACTGCCTGGAACATTAACAAATTGAGTTCCATGATATCAATATTATTTAATAATTATTTCATCAATAAATACTGACGAAGTTTGTCCGGCTTTTATAAAGTAGGTGCTAGGAATGTGGGTATTCACTTTTATCTTTAGTTTCAAGTAACGAAAAGCCGGAGTAAAAGGATTAATTTTAAAGGTGTAACTTTTTCGAATATCCTCTTTAAGCTGATCACCTTTGAGTTCTTGCAATCCAACTGAGGTGAAGTTTTTATTATCACCTTCAGACACGAAGCACTCCAATGATTTTGGGTGCATAGTCCTACCCCGAAGATTCCAAAGTGTGGCGAGCTCAATTGTTGATGCCCTCTGTGGTTTATCAAGGTCGATCGTTATTTCAAAGTCGGTAGCTTCCCATCCGACCCAGCGTAATTTATTGATATCATCCCAGTCTGCCTTAACCCCGTCAGTCAATCGTTGAAGGTCTGGTTTACTAAATTCGCCAGGGGTGGGATTCGGGATTGAAGTAACCTTTTTACGAAAGGCAAGATTGCCATTTACAGCAACATTTGTGGCGAAATTTGTCATTTCACAATATTCTTTATACCCAAAACCGCCCTCCTTAAATTCTCCAAGATTTTTTTCACTTTCGCAAACTTTCCTGAAATTGGTAAAGAGCCCATCCATCATCTTATCCCGTTCTTTTCCATCTGCATTGTACCAACCTCTGGATCCAAATAAGTCGGCTTTTGCAATCTCCATCTGAGCAAAACTAAGCGAAAGCCGGGCCACCTTAACATGTTGCAGATATACTTTATTATCAATCACTTCACCCTCCGCTTTATCAAAATAATTAGTGTAATCTTCAATATTTTTCTGGGACAGAAAAGAATTCCGGTAGGCAAAAGGTGGAGTGTATATATAGAGCTGATCGCCAGACTTGATTAGTTCGCGCTGCATCTGGTCAATATATTTTCTAATCCAAGGAGCAGCATTTCCAAAATAGTCTTTAAGAAATATGTCAATAGTCTTAGAAACATCAATATTTGGATTCCAAAGAAGGCGTGAAATAAGGTAAAATTTCAACTCACCCAGTGCATGTCCGTATGCAAGGTTCATCTGTTGAAAATGTTCTGCAACATTATTTCTGACAAATAGCTGAATGTTTGGCTGAAGTACCTGGATGTTTGGGAAAGGTGCGATATGATAGTTAAAATTAACCGTGTAATCCCAAACATAGATGTGCTTTGCAATTTTTCCCCAATCTGTCAAATCTTTCAAGAATAATTTTGTCCTTGCGGAAGTATCTGATTCAATCGAATTGCCTCGGAAAGCCTCTATGGAACATAGCATTATCTGTACGTTGCCTGCAGGCTTAGTAATTACTGGAGCCGGACGACTATACCTATATGCAAGTGTAGAAATGACCTTGTCGGGAAACTCTTTTGCTACCTCGTTTACAAACCGGATGATCGATCCTGATGGACTCTTTTCTTCGTCGTTGATCTTTTTGCACTTTTCGCATTCACAATAGTTAGGAAGAGAACCATCATTCTGGCTCACAGACCAATACAATTTATCTGGCTCGAGCGCCATCGCTTCTCTTAGTTTCAGGATGGTCAACTGAAGAACGTCCTTATTTGTTAAGCACAATTGGGAAGGATTGCGTTTACCAAACCTGAAAGCAAAGTACTCTGGATGCGTTTTAAAATATTCCGCACTGGCCACCAGTTCATTGCACATCGTATGAACGTAGTAACCGCTACCGAACATTTGATTTATGGAGGAAAGCCTGTTCCAATCCAGCAAATCCTGGTCGTCACTGAAAGCTGGAACACTATTTATGATCCGGTAGCTGTTCAGAGAAGAGTCTGCCATGTTAATCATTGGAAATGCGATACTTCTGCGTGAGGGAATTATCTTAAACTGTGGGCTGTAAAGATGGCAACCCATGAATTTATCAAGAATAGAAATTGCTCCGTAAATACATCCTTTGTTGCTGCCTTCAATAGATATAGCACCGCTATTTTCAGTTCTGATCCGAAATCCATCGTATTTAAAGCCATTCGTCTCCTTAATGAAAATAACCTTTTCACCTCTCTTTGACTCACTGTTCAAAGGCAATTTGCAGCCGGATATTTGCTCGATGTATTTTTGGAGGAGTTCGGCAGCACGTTTTTCCTGCTTACTGCTTGTTGTTGCAGTAACAATGATGTACTCGCTTTTTCCATTGATCACGAGCTTAACCGGATCTACATCATGGCAGGCGCAAACCGCCAGGCCAATTAAAAGAATTAGTATTTTTCTCATCGTTTATTGTTTTAATAAAAGAACCAAATCTCTTTTCATCCAAATATTCCTTTTCTTCAAATGAGTCGTGGATTATACGGGATTAAACTTTTACATACTGACATCAATTAAAGACTGTACCGTCATCCCGCACCTCCTTAATCACAATCTCATCAATAAAAGTTTGCACTGCCATCCCTGCCTTCATATAACCATCCGGAACCCTGTCCATCCTTTTTATTTTCAATTTCACATAGCGATACTCTGATTTAGCAGGATTCGTCCTGAATGCGTATACATGCCTATAGGTCTGGTCAATCTGATTACCTTGGATCAACTCTTTGCCGATTGAAGTAAAGCCCTCTTTTTCATTCTTCGAAGCGAAACATTCGACTGAGACTGGCAGTAAAGTGCTACCTCTTGGTTTCCATAAAGCCCCCATCTCTACAGAAGCAATCTTGTTATTAGCCCCCAGGTCAATCGTAATGTTAAATTCTTTGGCTGTCCAACCCGCCCAATACAATTTTCGGCTGTCATTATCGCCTCTTACTCCATTTGTCAGGATAGCTAAATCCCCATTGTAATATCGGGATACTTCGGGTTGTATATCTGCTGTTACTTTTTTTCGAAAAGCCAGATTTTCAGAAAAAGCTTCGTTGGAGGTAACGAATTTTGTTGCTTTATAATAATCTTCAAGGTGTGTCGAGTTTTCATTAACGTCGCCTACACCTGCATTTTTGCAGGTGGTATAAAAGTCTTCGAGTCGTTCGTCCATTTTGACATTCCTTATCTTACAAGTACTGTCCCACCAACCCCGGGGACCAAACATATTTTGCTTCCCGATTTCCATTGCTGCAAAGTTCAGAGGCATACGAGCAAAATGAACGTGCTGGGAAAATACATTGTTTCCCGGTGTTAATTTTTCTGCTTCATCAAAGATTCTGTTATATTCTTCAAGATTTTTTGCCGACAGAAAAGTGTTTTGGTAAAGTGATGGAGAGGTGTTAATCACCAACTTCTGTACATCTTTTGATTTTTCATATTCCTCGGTCAGACGATCAATATATTTTCTGATTGATGGAGCGGCATTTCCATAGTAAGCTTTCAAAAACTCGTCAATTGTGGCAGAGACATCTACATTCGGGTTCCATATTATACGTGACAGAAGGTATAGCCTTAGCTCTGCAAATTCCATCCCGTAGTCTATATTGGCTTGAATAAAAAATTCTGAAACCTTATCTTTCACCTGTGCTTGAACCTGCGGCTGCACCTGGAACAGGCTGGGGTACGGACATTGATAGTACCAATAATCTACCACATAATCCCAGACATAAATATGCCTGGCTATTTTTCCCCATGCAGCAAGGTCTCCTCCACAATACATTATCTGAACATTATCAAGTGGTTTGATAATCGCTGGTGGAACCGTGGAGTAATAATAAGCAAGAGTTGAAATTATCTTATCTGGAAACTCTTTTGCAACCTCGTTTACAAAACGTATAATAGGTCCTGCTATACTTTTTTCCTCTTCAATGGCTTTAGTGCAATCAGGGCATTTACAATATAGCGCACCATCATTCTGGCTTACTGACCAGTATAATTTGTCTGGTTGCAAAGCTATGTCTTTTTTCAGTTGCTTAACAACCTCCTTTATTACCTCCTTGTTCGACATGCACAATTGGTCGGCAACACGGTGTCCATCAATAAGGGCAAAGTATTCGGGATGTATCTTATAAAACTCGTCACGCGGTACCAGGCTATGCGTAAGCGTATGTACATAGTAGTCTTTGGCGAAGGCTTGTTCTATCGTCGTTATTCTGTGCCAATCTAACAAATCCTGGTCTTTGCTAAAATCGTTCAAAGTAAAGGTGATCCGGAGACTGTTTACTGATGAATCTGCTAAATTGATAAATGGCAGGCGCAGGTTTTTCTCATTAGGTATCACTTTGTATTTAGGACTATACAGATGACAGCCCAGGTATTTTTCCAGGATGGTAATTGCGCCATACACGCAACCCTTGCTTTTTCCACCTTCAATATAAATAGCACCATCATTTGCTGTTTTAATCCGAAAGCCGTCATTTTTAAGTCCGTTTACTTCCTTAATGTAAATTCCTTTAGCTCCAGTTTTAAGTCCGGTTACGGTTGGAAGTCTGCACCCAGACATTTCCAACACGAATTTCTGCAATAAAGAGGCTGCCCGCTGCTCCTGCGAGTTCGGATTGACAGGCGTTACAATCGAATATTGGCTTATCCCATTACTGACAAGTTTTATTTGACTTGAGTTGGAACAGGCATATCCTGTAAAGGCGATAATGAGACACAGAATTGTTCTGTCTAAAACCCGGGAGAAATTTTTCATTTTCATTTGTATAAAATTTATGATT
>JBAXOA010000124.1:0-12010 GCA_037133495.1 Mariniphaga sp.
GTAAGGAATATTTTTCCGGAAGCATTGAGGCTTTGAAGCAGGTTCTCGTTTACCCGGTTCAGGTTTTCTGTTCCTGCAACACAGGAAGGTCTGTACCTGAAACATACCAGGCTCAAAGGAACCGGGGCCATGATTTCGAAATCCTGATCGTCAATTACTTCTTGCTCGAGCCAGTGAGAAATTTTAATATGTTCCCTTATTTTCTCCTGCAGTTGAGTTACTCCATACGAGCGAATCACAAACCAGAGTTTCAGCGCCCTGAACCTGCGGCCAAGCTGAATTCCCCAGTCGCGGTAATCGTTAACAAGGCCTCGGTTCCCGGTTTTCAGATATTCGGGTAATATTTCGAAAGTGCGGATTAATGATTCCTTGCTTTTTACAAAATAAGCTGAACAGTCGAAATTCGTAAACATCCATTTGTGCGGATTAAATACGAAACTATCCGCCTTTTCAATTCCTTCTATCATCCAGCGGTATTCGGGAAGCAACAAAGCCGTTCCGCCATAGGCGGCATCCACGTGAAGCCAAATGCCGTATTCTTCACAAACTGCTGTAATTTCATTAAGCGGATCCACGGAAGTACAACCCGTGGTTCCAAGTGTTGCCACGACGCATAATGGCTTGAAACCTGCAGAAATATCTTCATCGATTGCTTTTTTCAACAGGGCTGCATCCATTCGGTATCTCGAATCGGTTGGTATTTTTACCAGGTTTTTCCTGCCGATCCCTGCAATTTTCACTGCTTTATCAATCGACGAATGCGTCTCGGTTGAACAATACACCCGAAGTTTCTCTGTTCCGATGAATCCTTTATCATTTATTTCATAAGACGTTATTCTTTCACGGGCACTTAAAATGGCTGACAAGGTGGATGTGGAAGCCGTATCCTGAATTACACCTTCCCAATTGGCAGGTAAGCCGGTCATGGATTTAAGCCAGTTCATTACCTTTTCTTCCAGTTCGGCTGCAGCAGGGGAGGTGTCCCACACCATACCCTGGGCGCCAAGAGAAGCTGTAAGCATTTCGGCTAAAATACTGGGATAGCTGCTATTGGCAGGAAAGTAGGCAAAGAAATTCGGGCTTTGCCAGTGTGTGATCCCTGGCATAATAATGCTTTCGAAATCGCTCATAATCTGCGTCATATCTTCACTTTCGGTAGGAGGAGCCGCAGGAAGCCGGGCAAAAATCTCACCTGGTTTCACTTTTGATTTTACAGGGTATTCTTCAATATGCTCGTAGTAATCAGCCATGCGGTCGGCCAGGCGATGTGCCCATTCACGGAATTCGGTATTATTCATAGTAAGCGGAATTTTTTGGTAAAAGTAAGGAATGAGGAAATTGGAGGAATAAAATTCCACATTTTAAATATTGGATTCGCCGTTTTCAATATTCTGATTTCCGCTTTCAATATTGGATTTGCCGTTTCCCTTATTAATGATTAACCTACGGTAGTTTTAAAATTTCCGGCAGATTGGTCATTCAGCAAAGTCGAAGTGTGGAGTATTCACGTGGTGACTCCAAGTCGCCACATGAATAAATGTATGCAGAAAACTAATCTTCTTCTTTCTCCCGATCTTCGTATGATTTTAGTAAAGCGGTCTCTATACATTTGGTAACGTAGAACAATTATGCTACTGTACAATCATGCTCTTTTCAAACCGCTTGTTGTTCTGTATATAAACAACATGATACACTCCTTGAATTAAATTCAAACCGGAGATTGCGACCTTATTCCCGGTATGCTTTTTCGAGTAAACTATGTTGCCCATGTTATCGGTTATTGAAACTGTTGCTTCTGTAGCACTCATCAATGTTGGATCGCATGGAGGCTTTATTACATCTATAACCACATCGCCTCCCACGCTGGGATTAGGCGATATGCTTAACGTCAAAGGATCGCATGGAGCCTGGGGATCCTGTACGTTGACATACATATAACGTGAATCATTACCAGGACAGGCATTTGAAGCTGTAACCTGGACAGCCCCACTTCCAATAGCCCCGGCCTGAACAGAAATAGCGGTTGTTCCCTGGCCCGAAGTAATATGCCAGCAATAGTTGTAGTAACATCCTGATGGTATTTGCCATGAGTAGCTTGATGCGCCAGCTGCGGGGGTTATACTATAAACTGCGGATAAACCGGGAGTTAATTGTGAAGGTCCATTTACTGAACTGGTAAAGCTAGGTTTGCCTATCCAAACCGATTTAGTTACTATTATTGTTTTATTATAATCCAGTATGGTAATGCTCAAACTAACTAAACCTATACCGCTAGCTGAAGAAGTTGGAGAAACACTGATAGTTCTACCTGTATTTGGACCATTTATTTGCAAATTGGAACTTGTTGTCCATACATACGTTACATTATAAAAATCCTGTATAGAAAATGTTTTCGAACCTGGATAACACACTTTATCGTCACCAGTTACTATAGGAGAGTCATAGTAATACCTGTAAGCCATATAATAGTCCACTGGACCATAATCCCTTGAATGCTGCATTAATGGACCTTCACCCCATTTAGATTTATAAATGCCCTGTGTTGATGTCTGTATTGCGGAATGATTATCCTGATAATACGAGATTTTATCAGCACCAGATTCAGAATTAAGCCTAATATAGCTTCCATCTGTCCAATAAATATCTTCATCACCTTGCTGACTTTGGTAATAACCAATCCAAACTTTATCTCCTCCCTGTGTCACATGCCAGGCATAAGCATGACAATTATAACTTCTAGTTGCTGAATTTGGGTTTAATTCAGTGGCTTGAGGGTAATTTATACTTACATAATTACTCCAGTCTGCTTTATCTCCAGAAGTCATTTCCGGAATTTGATTATATGCTCTTACAGACGAACCTACAGGAGTATATCTCGTAACCTGAGATTGTCCCAATAAAGTTCTACTATTAATAAATAATAAACAGAACATTATTACTATCAATGCGTTAGAATATTTCTTCATCTTTTGTAAATTTTAATTAAGAAATTTTTTTGCGTAATTATTAATAATTTCGAGCGTTTCGAAATTGCTATTTAAAATTACTTTGTCAAGTAAATCTTTGACACAAATGTTTTTATTATACTCTTCAATAAAAGGAGTATAATCGGCTAAATACATTATTCTACCAGCTATAAGAATCGTGTGCTTTTTTGAGAAAACAGAGTACTTATACTGATTTTTCTCTTCGTATTTGATGAGTGCTTCTTTCAGCAAGGTTTTAATTTTCATTTTATCTAATTGGGATAAAATTTCATATTGTGCTATAATTATTTCAATAAATGCGAATGAGAAAGATGTACTGCTCCCTGGACCGTTTATGGATGGCCAGTTATTTTCATTACAACCAGGATACATTAAAACATACCTGTTTAAAAGCTTTTCTGCTGCATCATCGCGCTTTAATAGCTCTTGAAACCCATTAAAATGTTCTGTTAATATTTCGAAAGCTTGTTGGTAATCATCAAGAAAATAAAGATCCCCAAACCTAGGGTAATTTAAAGCTGTTTCGATTAATCCTTCAGTCGAAATATTATTAAGAACATTATCAGGTATTTGCAATACCGAATCCATTTCATGACTTGAATTCAAAAGGCTCCAACCAGGCATTCCAGGTTTTAATGGATAGTCATAAGCATCTGTTACATGCGAAATGTTGCAAGTATGTTCTTCTTTTTCTTTCGAACAACCTGAATGTAATAATGAAAGAAAAAATAGCGATAGATACAGTACCCTTGTTTTCATGTTTATTTCTTGAGAAATGCTTCAGTTTGTTTTTTAACTTTATCAATAATTGATTCATCTTCAAGTACAAAATAATTATTTAATAAAAGAAATTTATCATTTCCGGATTCGTCATATTCTTTAAACGCAAAATTGTTTTTAGTTAGCAATCTTGATAAAATAACTACAGTTGTTTTTTGGCGGTAGAAGGAATCTCCAATTCTTTTTCGTGTTTTTAATTTATTTAATGATTCATTCATGAGATGTTTTTCCTGTTCAGGATTTAGTTTTTCTAAAAAAACAGATTGCGCCATAACTACATCCATACACATATCGAAAAATACATTTTTATATTCAGTACCTTTATTTTTTTGGAAGGAATCCAAATCAAATTTTTCATATATGTTTAATAAGGCTAATCCTGCATCCTTTCTTTTAAATAATTCCTGAAATCCATTAAAAATATTAACTATTTTATCAAATCCTTCCTGGTAATTATTTGCTAATAATATATCACCAAGTAATGGGTAGTTCACACATAATTCAGCTAATCTTGCAGTTGGTAAATTAGAAAGGGTATCGTAAGGGATTTGACATACATTAATCATCTCCTGACTTGAACTCAATGATGCCCATGCATCTGTGCCAGGTTTAATTGGATAATCCCATGTAAATTTATTTGCCTGTCCAAAGGCAAGGAAGGGCATAAGAATCAAAAAGAGAAATAGCTTTTTCCGCCTATTGAATAATTTCAGATGTTTTGTTTTTTTCATTTGTCTTTGTTTTAGCTTGTTTAGTAGTTACGAAATTACATCGGTTTATTTTGAACTTCAAGTTTCCACTAAAAAGCCAGGCATCCCAAAAAGCAGTCTGCCTGGCTTAAGTGCTCATCTTTACCTGCAATCGTTTAAGGTTTAGTTGTTTTTGGCGCTTTTGTAGTATCATCAACATTGAAACCCCATTCGGCAATTCGTTTTGGGTTTTTGGAGTTAAGGGCTTTCAGCAGGTTGCGGCTGCTTTTCAGAATCTCTTCAATAGCAGGGACCAATAAATCACGCTCGCGGTAAGCTGCTTCCATTTTTCCCTTTAATTCTTCCGCTTCTTTGTGTTTTGCCAGGGCTATGGCGATGGTAGGCCCTGTTTTTGCCCAGTCGTAATCAGTTAGTGTGTTAAGCGGCGACGCAGCGCCATCGGCAACATGTTTAGTGTACACTTTAGTTGCCTGATCAAGCATTTCAACTGTGTTGGTCGAAATAGCAATTCTTCCTTTTGTGTTTGCCATTTTTGTGGATTTAGTGAATAGCTGGATTATTATACATAAAGCATGTAAATATATGACATATAAACCTCTAACGCAAGCTTAATTTGAAAAAAAACAGGTAAAAGGCTTCATAAATCCAAATTTGTATATGCCATATTTAATATTCAATCTGCCGTTTTCAATATTGGATTTGCCATTTCCAATATTCAATTTGTCGTTTTCAATATTTAATTTGCCGTTTCTAATATTCAATCTGCCATTTCCAATATTCAATCTGCCGTTTTCAACATTCAATTTGCCTTTTCTAATATTCTATCTGCCATTTCCCTGAATAAACTTTCATAATTAGATTATTTTCAGGCAAACTGGGCATTTAACCAAATCGGGATATGGAGAATTCACATGGTGACCTGGGGTCACCATGTGAAGAAATATAAGCTAAAAACTATTCTACTTACTACTGATCTCCATATGCTTTATATGCTTTCAAAAAGTGGTAACTGTATTTGGGTTAATATAGAACATTCATGTTACTGTACAATCATGCTCTTTTCGAACCGTTTGTTATTCTGAATATATACAACATGATACAGCCCTTGTATTAAATGCAACCCGGAGATTGCAACCTTATTCCCTGAATGCTTTTTGGAGTAGACAACTGTCCCCATATTATCAATTACCGATAGGGTTGCCGGTTCGCCGCTCAATAATGTGGGATCGCAAGGAGGCTTGATTACATCTATAACCACATCGCCACCCACACTTGGATTAGGCGATATGCTTAAAATAGGAGGATCACATGGAGCGTTGGGGTCCTGCACATTTATGTACATATAACGCGAATCTTCACCACAACCATTTGATGCTGAACATTGAATAGCTCCACTGCCAATAGCCCCTGCCTGAACCGAAATAGCACTTGTTCCCTGGCCGGAAGTAATATGCCAGCAATAGCTTGAATAACAACCTGTAGGTATTTGCCAGGAGTAGCTTAACGCGCCGGTTGCGGGAGTTATACTATACACAGCGGATAAACCGGGAGTAAGTTGAGAGGGACCACTTACCGAACTGGGAAAACCAGGTCTTCCAATCCAAACCGTTTTTGCAGGAACTGAAGAATACGTACCACAGTTACTGCTGATGGTTGCATTGATAGTTGCATTTCCGGAAGATGTCGATTTTACAGTAATCACATTACCTGTAACATTGACTTGCTGTATTTTTGCATCCAATGTCCAGGCAACAGAATAACCAGGTCGCAGGTCGCTAACGGAATAATCATAATTGCCGGTGCATAAAATGTTGCTTCCAACTATTTTAGGCGTAACCCCGGGAGCGAAAAGAGTGTACTTTAACGTTTTTGTCAAAACATTGCTGGATGTTCCATATACAACATTAACAATTGCGGTAATATCAGAACTGCCATTTGTTGTAACTTCATAAGAATTACTGGTTGTTCCTGTCGGGCTGTTGTTCCAGTAATAAATAGCGCAAGATAAGGCTGGAGTTACTGTAAAAGTAACAGGACTGTTATCACCACACAACATATACGATTTATCAGTCGATACGGAAAAAGCCACAGTACGATTTACGGTAATAGCAGAGGACTCCAGGCTTTCCTGAACATCGCCACAAGCTGTAAGATAGGATGCTTTAACCTTAACTGATCCGCCAATATTTGATTTAGGATAAGTTACTGTAACATTTGGGCTGGTTATTTTCCAGGTTGCTCCATCAGGGGATGTCCATCCATTTACGGTCCATCCTTTTGGTACCAACCATGCAAACGAAGTAACTCTTTCAGGGTTAATATCGCCTGTGCCCGGAACATTCATATTGCCGGCTTCCAGGTTTAAGGTGCCTGCCTCGCAGGGGGATAAGCTCCAGGGTGAGCCGCTGGGTATTCCTATAAAGGTTGCGGTTAAATGTTTGATGGATTTGATAACAACGGAAAGTGCATTTGATTCGCCAACCTTTACTTTCTGTGAATCTGTTCCAGTATATATTTTAACGATCAATGTACCTGTATTAACTGCTGTTGTTGCGTTCCATTTGATGTGAGCAGTACTTGTTGTATTGTTAAAACTGAATGTCCCATCAAGTGCACCAGTAGTAGAAGGAGTCCATTCCACACTATAAGTTGTGCCAGAAACAAGTCCTGAAAAAGTAGCTAAATACTCATACGTAGTATTATTACATACATTATCTGGGACATTAGTACCCTTTGTTAATGTAACAGTAATTGCGGCGCTTGCATTTACAGAAATAAAAAGCAACAAAATAGAAATAATTATTATGATAAAGAAATTCGTTTTCATCTTGATTGTGTTTTAAAAGTTATAGTTTAAAGTAAAATTGTATGGTAAGCCAATACCTGAGGAAAAAATCCACGCATCAATGTAATCTCCTGATTCCTCAAAAGTTTTTGAGTATCCAAACCAACCTTGCCAACCCAGTTCAATAGCAATTGACAGGTTTTTGTATATTGGTTGCCTTAATCCAACAAATGGACAAATTCCGAATTGTGTATTAGAAAAATTATTCCCCTGGGCATAGGTATCATACTTGCTTTTGTTAAAAAAACCTTGTATATCAACACCATAGTATGCAATAGCGAATGCAATTTTTTGTCGCTTTTCATATCCCACAAATACACTAAAGTCATACGAATAATGAGTATCAAACGATGGATTTGAACCATTATAAGGTACGGTTTTGAGCCAACTATAGTTACCTCTCGATGCTCCAATACGTAATGCCCCTTTTAGCTTTTTATCTTTAAAATGCTTAATTTTAAAGTAAATCTTCCCAAACTGCCCATTGTCAATTAAAGGCACTAAGTCAATGGAGAGTTCGTACTTAAGGAGTTTGCTTGAGTCGGCTACTTTTTGAGCAGCGGCCGCATGTGGTTTTGTAAACAAAACAATAATCAGAAATAGAAATGGGGCAAAGCCCTTTGCCCGGGTAAACAATCTGCTTTTGGTTTTCATAAGCTTGATTTTAAGTTAGTAATATTGAAAATAAGGAATAGCACTGTAAAATATTTTAATACGGGTATTATTGCAATGCTAATAAGGGCCAAATGTAGAGTATTAATTCAGCAACAAACAAATATTAGGTGAATGATTGAGTTATTGTTATAAACAATTCATGTATGTATCTTACTGTATATAATTATTGTAAACACAATAATTTGATGCAATACACACATTTGCAATATTCAATATGCCGTTTTTAATATTCAATTTCCCATTTCCAACATTGGATTTACCATATTCACGAATAAATTTGTCAATTATAAATCCTGGTATCAAATCAATTCAAAACATAATCCGAAAAGTCCCTACTTTTGCAGCCTTATTTTTCATTGAAATTATCCAGGCAAAATCAAGTGATTTTTAAATGAAAAAGTATTTCAGTTACAGCTTTCGTTATCCTAAATGAGTAAGAATTATATTCCCCACGCATTTTACTTTACATTGGCGGTTGCCGGTATATTGGGCATTTTATCGATGTTTGAGGGAGAAAAGAGCCTGTTGGGTTATACCATTAAACCGGTAAGCATCTTTTCTGATATTATTAAAGACGATCTTGCCCAGGCTAAACCTCTTTTTGTTGATTCACTTGCCCGGGAATCCGAACCATCGCCAGAAGATGTTGTGTGTTTCCGCAATTTTACCGGTGAAAAATATCCGCTCGATAAACTTGTTGGAGAACTGCTTAAATCGAAAGAAAAGAAAGGCAAAGTGCGGATTGCATGGTATGGCGATTCCTTTTCGGATGGCGATATACTGGTAAGCGATTTGCGCGATACATTGCAAAGCCTTTATGGTGGAAATGGTGTTGGTTTTGTTCCTATCACGTCTGAAGTTGCCGGATTCAGGCGATCGGTCATTCATTCTTTTGGTGGTTGGAATACCTCTTCAATCCTAACGAATTCAGGTTCAGGCCATCTGGGCATTAATGGATTCAGCTATGCGCCCGATTCGGGGAATTATGTGTTTTATAAAGGGACCAACCATTTCAGGCATACATCTACTTTCAGTACGTTCAGGTTGTTTTACACTTCGGCGTACGATCAGAAGGCACGAATTATGATAAACAGGAAAGACAACCGTGATATGGAAATGCTTGCATCTGCAACTCCTGCTATGATTACGGTGCAGTCTGACACAATCCGGCAGGTAAGCGCAAGGTTTAGCTTAGCCGGGATTACCTGTTATGGCGCATCATTGGAAGATGAAACAGGCATTTACATTGATAATTTTGCCATCAAAGGCAATTCCGGTCTTGGACTCCAGGCAATCCCGGAAAAGAACCTGGCGGCTTTCGACAGTTTGTTGCAATACGATATGATTGTTCTGCAGTTTGGATTGAATGTTTCGAATTCTCCAACCCCCAATTTCACCGGCTATATAAAAGGAATGAGCAAACTGATCAGTAAACTGAAACAGGCTTTTCCTGATACTCCTATACTGCTGCTATCCGTTTCGGACCGTAGCCAGCGCCGGCAGGGTCAGTTTGTTACCATGCCTGTTATTCCAATTCTTATCCAGGCTCAGGAAAAAATTGCCTTTGATAATAAGTTGCTTTTCTGGAATCTTTTTGAAGCCATGGGAGGCGAAAATTCAATGGCCGGCTTTGCCAATTCAAAGCCTGCACTTGCAAACAAGGACTATACGCACCTGAATTTTGCCGGTGGACGGAAAGTTGGATTGTCCTTTGCGCGTAGTTTTATTTATGAAGTGGAAAAATACCAGAAACGGAGGAAAAGCCTTGCTATTGTTGCGAAATAGATTTTTAACCATTGTAATTTTAGTTTTCATTTCCTTTGGATTAAAAGGACAGGTGAATGATGCCGATTCACTTGGGATAGTTGAATTTCCTTTCATTAATTACGAAGCTGATACCCTTGTAAATGCGGAGCAATTATTGCCTTTTTTTGAAAAATTACTCAGGCTCGAAAATGGAGACACAAACCAGGTGAGCATTCTGCATATTGGCGATTCCCATATCCAGGCTGATTTTCTTACCCGCGAGGTGCGGAAAGATTTTCAGCAAAGGTTCGGCAATGCAGGCCGCGGATTGGTGTTCCCGCTCCGGGTTGCCGGTACCAACGAACCAAATGATTATCGATCTTCAACAAATACCGGCTGGACAGTAGCGAAAATAAACAGCCCGAACCGCTATCCTGAACCTGGATTATCCGGGATGTCAATGCTTTCAAATGTTGGCGGCGCCTATTTTGATGTTACTACCCTTAATCATGATGATCTGGATTATGCTTTTGACCAGGTAACCTTAATTCATACCAAAGATTCATTGCAGTTCGATTCGCGGTTTACCCATTCTCCAGAAAAATTCGGATACCTTATGTCGGCACGTCCTTTAGAACGAGGAGAAAATACAACCACAGTCAGGTTCGAGCATCCTACAAATTACGTTCGCATACAGGCTGAGCAAACTGAAATTAGCCAGAACTCAACCACCATTAATGGTTTGGTACTTCAAAACAGCAAGCCGGGAATTTTATACAGCAGCGTTGGTATAAATGGCGCTCATTTCAATGATTATAATACTTCGCCGCTGTTTTATACTCAGTTACATGTTTTGAAACCCGACCTGATCATTATATCATTAGGTACTAACGAAGGCGCAAATATAAAAGTGAATGTCGACGAGGTAATCGCATCTGTCAACTTAATGGTACAGCGAATCAGAGCGTTAAACCCGGAAACCTGCATCCTGATTGCTACCCCGGCTGACGATTATTTTCATAAAAAATATAAGAATCCCTACCTGGAGGCTGTTCAACGGGCTTTAAAGCAAGCTGCTGAGCAGGAACACGTTGCCTGTTGGGATATGTTTAATATTGGCGGAGGTTTTGGATCTTGTGTTGAATGGCGAAAGGCCGATTTAATGCAACGCGATGGAGTGCATTATAACAAACAGGGTTACACATTACAAGGTTCGCTTTTGTACAAAGCGTTAATTGACAGCTATTCGAAGTATGCAGCAGATTGATTTCCATAAACTTTTACAGGAGTTTGTTTTCAACCCAAAGGAGCCGATGATTTTCAGCAGCGGGTTCTTTTTGTTCCTCTTCCTGGGGTTTATAGCCGTGTACAGCATCGTTTACAAACACAACACGCTCAAAAACATTTATCTCACGCTGTTTTCAATCTTCTTTTATTATAAATCCAGCGGGCTTTATTTCATATTGTTGCTAATAACAGCTGTTGTGGATTACAACCTTGCCAAGCAGATTGCCCGTACCGAAATCAAACAAAGACGAACTTTATTCCTGGTGTTGAGCCTGGTGGTGAATATAGGAATGCTTATTTACTTCAAGTACACAAATTTCTTCCTGAGTATTTTTTATGATATTGCGAATAAACCCTTTGATCCGCTGAATATCTTTTTACCTGTCGGGATTTCGTTTTTCACATTTCAGAGTCTCAGTTATACCATCGATATATACCGGCGTAATCTCGAGCCGGTAAAAAACATTTCCGAATTCGCTTTTTTTGTAACATTTTTCCCGCAAATGGTAGCCGGACCGGTTGTTCGTGCTTCGGTTTTCCTGCCGCAGGTTCGCAAAACGCCGTTTGTAAGCAAAGCTGATTTTGGTAAAGCTGTTTTCCTCATTTGCATTGGGCTATTTAAAAAGGCGGTTATTTCCGATTATATCAGCCTGAATTTTGTCGATAGGATATTTGATAATCCAGGACTTTATACCGGTCTCGAAAACCTTTTCGGTGTATATGGCTATGCACTTCAGATCTACTGCGATTTTTCAGGTTATACGGATATGGCAATAGGGATAGCGTTATTAATGGGATACAAACTTCCGGTTAACTTCGATTCACCTTACCAGTCGGCAAGTATCACCGAATTCTGGCGGCGCTGGCATATTTCGCTTTCCAGTTGGCTGCGTGATTATCTTTATATCTCACTTGGCGGGAACCGGAAAGGTAAAATCAGAACTTATATTAACCTGATGATTACTATGTTGCTGGGTGGA
>JBAXOA010000125.1:0-11978 GCA_037133495.1 Mariniphaga sp.
TGAGTCAAAATAGATCGTAGGTTGTTCAATTTTTCCCCTGATCTCCGACTCAAGGCTGAGATACGATTCAATATTGATAGTTGGATTTGGAATGACACCTGCATCTGTTACCGACAAGGAAAGACCTGCCCTGACAGGTTGATTTTGTTTGTCAGTAATTTTTAATTTCACCAGAGTTTGCTGATGAGGTGTATAAGCAGGCTTGTCTGTTGTAATTGACACATTTAATTGCGGTTGTTGCTCGTTGAAAACAAGCCGCTCGCAGTGGGGACGACCAATAGAATCTGAAAGAATGAGTCGTAATAAGCCAGCAGGAAGATCACTTTGCCGAATTTTGTTGATCACCAATGCTTTGTTTATTGGAATTGAAAATAATCTGCGGGAAGTCCCTGTTCGTTGAATAGTGAGCACCATTTTTTTGCCTTCAAATTCTCTGAAGGCAGGTTGGTTAGCTGCAACAACAATCGTCATCAGTGAGTCGCTGATATTGATTCGAAGTGCAAATCCCTTTTTTAACTGAATTGGTAAGCCTACCTTGACGGTATCATTGTTGAAGATACAATTTGCATAATAAGTATTACCATTTTCCGGCTTAAAACTAAATTTGCCCATTCCAAGATTTTGACTCTGGAACCAGGTAAGTGTTTCGCCAGAGGACGACACAACTGTTCCTTTCACATCGCAGCCCTTGCCATTGTGGTCGTATGCTTTAAAGGCTACCACATTTTCGACACCTTCAATCATTGCCCCTCCTTCAGGAAAAAATTTCAATTCAAACTTGCGAGGCGTTTCAGTTGCTCTTGGCAGCGATTTTTTCGCATTTGTATTGAGAACAGATATCTCCCTCTCAAAAGTAAAAGCATCGCCAAAGTTCATCATCCATTTTGTATAGGCGCGGATTCGGTATTTGCCACTCTGCAAGGTGTCTGACAATTTAAAATCACCGGTTGCAACACCATAATCTATACGCAATACTTCGCGGTTGATCAATTGCGAAGCCGGGGAGATCAATTCAACATAAAGGTTTTTACTGCTGTTGCCTGAAATTTTATTACTTCGGGCATTCACAAGATAGGCCTTAAACCATACATTATCTCCCGGCGAGTAAAAATGGCGGTCGAGGTGCAGGTAAACTTTTTCAAAGTAATTGAGAGGCTCTTCTTGCTTCTTTAACGGCACACCTGTTGGTTTCTGCGCAAATAATGAAGGGAGGGCAATGAAGATGAGCAGGAGGACAATAATGTGTAATCGCTTCATAATTAGTGTTATGATTTAAACCACGCTTCTATCAGACGACCGATGACCTGGCACCCTCTGCTGTTGGCATGGGTATTATCGGACATATACCATCCCGGAGTCTTTCCGCTGTTTTGAATGTACCTCCATAACGGGCCGGTCATATCGAAGAAAGCGCACTTTTCTTCAGTGGCCACCTTCAGCAGGTCGTAACGGTAATTACTCGTTGTGGTATCGATTTCGTAGGGGAAAGTTTTGATTTGCTCATCGCGGTAAGCACCGAAGACCGGTGTCAGGAGCAGCACCTCCTTATGGGGTTGCTGAGCCCGGACCTGTTTGATTACCGATCTGACGGATTCGGCATCTCCATTTGAAATTCCGCCAATAACCAGCAGATCAGCATTATACTTCAATACGTAATCCTGAACACGGTTTTCTTCCTTGTAATATTTGCAACCTGTCCCGCTGCGTAATGACGGTATCTTGAGGATGTTGCTTTTAGGATAGTCGCGCATGATCAGCAGCTCAAAGAAGGAGCTGGAGGTGTTGCCCATGATACTGTCGCCCAGAAGCACCATCCGAAGTTCACCACCTTTGTTTAATCTGTTCATCGTTCCAGGAATGTTTAAAAACCTACTTGCCAAAGGAGTGTAAACAACCGGATCCATGGTGGCATAGATGGCATCAATTTTTTCAAGCTGAGACATTCCTGCAAAGGCATCCTCTATGGTTCCGGTGAGCAGAAATCCTCCGATTCTGGCAATACCGGCTGAGGCCACCTTTAGAACAAGTTCATGATCTGCTTTGCTATCTAACCCTTTGGCGAGTGATACCGGATGCATGACAGGGCCTGGAACCTGCTTCAGCGCGGGAATCTTTTGGAATCCGGCTCCATCAACAGAATATTCATAATCCGCACTATCGCTGTCGCTTATGCCGAGTATTCCAATCTCTGACCCTTTAAATTTAAGTGTGAGCGTGGCACCTTGCTGATCAGCAACCAACAGATGGCGGAATGGTACGATCGGGCTTTTTTGTCCCGGTTTCCAGTTGCCTGATTTCTTCACCTGGGGATCCTCATAGGCCACGATGCGACCATTGTCATCTGTTTCGGCGAACAGTTTTTCGGGCAACACAAAATGTTGCGGGTTTTCAGGTATAGGAAAGGCTGTCATCAGTGCATCGACAAATTTTCCGACAGCTTCGCCGTAAATCTGGGCACCGGCATCGGTGGGATTTATTCCATCGGCAGAGAAAGCCTCAAACGAAATCTCCCCGGAGATGATCTTCTCGGCAGCATATTTGGCGAGATTCAAACTCGGAATGCCATATTGTTCGGCAATCTGTTCACTTACTCTAATATATTCAGGAGTTTTTCCCGCCCGATAGGATTGCAGCATTTCGGGTGTGAGGGTGTACACCAGCATCCTGCTATGGGTATCACGAAAAAGAACAACCTGCCGGACCATTGCTTCCAACGTTAATTTAACCTGTTCGATCGCCACATTCCTGTCATCGGCTGCGAAGTCGAGGATCGCCAAATGTCCACTGAAGATCACTTCACCAAACACCGGTTGTCCATGGCTGCAGCGGTATTGTCCGAACCAGCTGCCACCCGGCTGCATGTGTCTTGTCTCATTAATCCCTGTATCCGGAAAATATTTTTTTAAATTTTTAACCATCAGTGCGGAATAGCGAAGATTCGGATCTTTCAGTCCGGTGCCGGCAAGCACAGTGTTGCCAATAAAGAACAGGTACTGATTTCCTGCCGCATTGGCTTTTAAAAAATACTGGCTGTTGGGAATTCCCCGGCGAATCTGGTAAAATTGTTTGACCTCATCAGAATTTGCGCTTTCAGCAATTGACCAACCCGGCAGTAGTGATATCCCAGCCATTCCTAAAGCAGAATAGCCCATAAACCGGCGTCTGCTAAAATTCTTACGTTCATTTTTAAACATAGCGATATTTAAGTATTTGTCAATTAGTAGTTATCAATCCTATTAATTTTAACGCAGCAAAGCAGTAGCACACCAAAGGAGAGGAGCCTGTCCGTGGAGATCGCCAACGATGCGTTTGCGCTGCATGTAGTGATCACGCTCATTTTTGATGTTGGTACCTTCACAGACTTCGGTCAACTCATCATCGGCATTGATATAACCCGACAGTGCCAACCAACCTTTGCGGGCAGCGGTGCCATACGATTTTTTATCGAGCCATCCGTTTTTAACGCCGGTGATCATCGCATAAGTGAACATCGCCGTGCTGGAGGTCTCCTTCCATGCTTCCGGGTCATCAATCAGCTGCCGCCACATCCCATCAGGTGCCTGATACTTAAGCAATGCAGCCATCATCTTGTGATAACCCTCCATAATCGGCACCCTTTCAGGATGATCTTTCGGCATGACACGAAGGATTTCTGCCATCCCGGCGGCCATCCATCCGTTGCCTCTTCCCCAGCAGAAAAGGGCCTCAGGCGAGTGGTAAAACAATCCGTTTTTCAATTGAATTTTACCGAGGTAAAACACCATCTCTTTGGCTGCACGATCGATGTATTTCCGGTCGCCGGTTGCCCGGAAGGCCTGAGCCTGAACAGCAGTGATCATAAACATATCGTCAATCCAGATGCGGGTCTGCCATGAATAGCCCTGCTCCGCGAATTGCCGCTCTTCGGGCTTTGCGCCATCAGGCAATGTCCATTGCGCATCGGCATATTTCAGCCCCAGATCGAGGTATTTCTGCTCTTTGGTGCGTAAATAGAGTTCCAGCGGAACCGATCCAAATACGTTATTGTCAACATGGTTGGGGAGAGGCAGCAGGTTTTTTTCTGTGCTGAACAAGGGGGTAAAACGAGTTTCGAAACTGCTGAAAAGCGTTTTGTTGTTCGTCACTTCGGCAAACCACATCCCTCCGAGCCAGGCGCAAACATCAGGATAGGTGATTTGTGTCGGGGGTGTGGCCGGATGGGTATTCCCATACTTTGAATGGGGAGTTTTCAGGAACTTTTCGGCGATTCGGGTACCGGTTTCTTGTGGAGACTTCCCTTTGGGCCAGTTTTTCAGATCAAAATCCTTGGTTTCGGCAGCTGCGCCAAATCCAATAAATGACAGCAGCATCAATAATAATAAGTGTTTCATCTGTGAATATAATTAGTATTTTTTAAATATAAAGTTAAAAAAATGGATTCTTGGGCGTCTGCGGTTTTAAAGGCAGCTCAATTTTTAAACTACTCCAGCTCGCCTTCAAAAGATCTCCGGATTCTGAGATTTCAACCTTTTCAATGGCCTGATTTTTATCCGAAGGTACAATAGAAAAAGTAAAGCCGGCAATAGCCCTCTCGATTTTCGTCAGATCAAATTCCCGTTCCTTGTCAGCATAAAATACATAATCGATCCAGGACGCTTTTCCATTGCCCCCTTTTTCCCATCGACCTTTTTTATGGTCAAAATCAGCGCAATAAAGCTGCAGGTTGAATTTCAGCTGATCAAGTGTGATGGTGAAGGGTTCGTTCGGTTTTTTCGGAGTGATTAGTACTTCCGGAGTTAAGATATTTCCAAACTCGAACCGCAACCTAAGATCTTTGGCTTTGAATTTTCCATCTTTCAGACGGTCGATATTAATGTGTTTGTCTCCTCCATTTGTGATAAAACCGATGATGGCCAGTGCTTTGTTCTCTTTTTGCTGACTGTAGAAGCTGGCTGAACTAAAATCATAATCGTCATGTAAGAATCTGACCTGAAGGTATTTGGGTGATTGAGCATCTCCCCAGTAGACCAGGAACGGCCGGCGTTGGTTCCACAATCCGGATCGGTTGGCTGTTGACAGGGCAAATTTATCGGTGAGGTAGGTCGTTCCCACGATGCCGGGTTCAACTTTCTCAAACACGTTGACTTCTGTCCTCGGATATTCGGGTGTCAGAAAATAGTGAATTAAATAACCGGGGATGTGATGTTTAATTTTCACATCGCTGCGCGGCTGTCCTATGCCCGCCACTATTTGGCCGTTGGACGCTTCTTTCAGAATCGAATAGAAATTACGGTTCACCAGAGAGGTGTATGCCCGGCTGTGAGGACCTGTCCATTGCCCTGTGGGTGGATGGTAATGACGTGCGATCATATCCCAGCCAATGGAGTAAAGCGAATCGATCATCTTTCGGGCTGCCGGTTCTACGATATGCCGCTCCATCCTGTTCAGCTCATCCAGCGCTGTGATGGTGTAGGTTGGACTGTTGTATTCCGAAAATCCCCCTTTGTCAAGGGTGTAGTCATAGAAACGTTGCAGCCGCTTTCGGGCATATTCTTTCATTTCCGGAAGGTCAAACAGCTGAGAAGTGACATAGGTGACATAGGTTCCCATGATTGCAATATTAGTGTAATCAGATCCGACGTTGCGCTTTTGGATTGATTTGGCCGCCAGGATCAGCGATTGTTTGATTTTCTCCTTCAATCTTTCAGGAAGCTGCGCAGAATGGCCCATCCAAACTTCTAGCAGGCTGACAGCGTTGAAATCGGCCCAGTTATAATCGATTGGGGCCTTTTTGGTGGCCAGCGGTTCCTCCATAAAATAGGGCCAAACGCCGCATGATTTCGAGGTGAGATCCTGATCCTGTAATGAAATCGTTTTTTCAATGATCTTCAATGCACGCTCCAGATACTGCTCATCACCCATGTCAAGCAGCATTACAGCATAATTGAATGACCCTCGTACCTGGTGAAAATTTCCGGTCAGCGCATCGGTATGATAATTCCAACCGTTCAGTTTGCTGGTAATCATCGCTTCAGCCGGATCGAAATCGGGATGGAAGGCCGCGAGTGACTCCTTGAGTGTTTGCTTTTCGGAGGCGGTTAACTGAACCTGCTCATAACGGATCACACCGTCATTTTTTTCTCCGGTCGAACACGACAGGAGCGACCAGCCAATTAAAAAATACGATACGAATTTTCTCATTTTAAGAATTCTTAATTTTCCCCTTTCAGGGATTAAAATACTGTCACAGCCTAACTAAGTAACAGGAAAGATTTATTGTCGTAATTCTATTTTGCTAAAGTGCTGAATATCAACAAAAATAATTATTAATTGAACATTATTAATTGACAATTGCTTAAAAGACATAGATATACAGTTATTTAACCTTACCAGCCACGCGAGCTGATCTGTTTCTCAAATTCCCTTTGAAAGTCTTTGGCACCTGAAGTTTCAACGATCGTCCCATTTGTTTTGCTTCCGATCTCAAGGGCACCTTTCCATGGAATGGTTGAAACGATATGCGGATACTTTTTCAGCTCCTTTTTGAGTATTTTTAGTTCTGCAACGGTAGAATGTGGTGGTAATTCAAAAACATCATAGGGCTTTTTTTGCTGAACAGCCCAAACTTCGAGAAACTGTTGAAGCAACCAGTCTGCCGGATTGCGAAGCTTATCTTTCTCCCATAAACTTGAGAGGGCCATTGCATTGTATGAACGCAATACAGCTAGCTTAGCGACTGGTTTGGGTGGCATACCATTGGCAAGTTTCCGATGAAAAGCGGCGGCTCTTTCCCAGCTGTCGGGTCTCACGAGTGGAAAGGTGTCGCCATACCCCAGCCATACAATGCCATCAACTCCCTGGTCCCACTGTTCCTGTGCCATCCGGTCGACCTGATCAGGTGTAACATGCTGTAGCTGACCATATACATGTGCCTGCATCCAGGGGATCAGCAGGCGGTTATACCTGCGTGCCAGACCGGCGCAGTAACTCATATCGCGGGGAATCGCCTCCGAGTAACCTGCTCCTACCGGATAAGGATCAAGATGAACGATATCCAGATTCCTGGTCAGCAGTTCCTGACCGGTTCCATCAAAATTATTCGAGAAATCGAAAATTCCCATGCGGGTGGTATTTCGGAATAATTTGAGACCGGGAGCTGTTTTTGCAATCTCATCATGGGCCAGACCGATCAATCCGGCTGTTTTTTCATGCAGATTATACATCCACCAGCTATACGATTGCTCGCCGTAAATTTCAGGGAAACCCCAGGTACGGGGGTATTCTATCTCACCTGCATGTTGGTGAAATGCCTGAATCATTGGTTCGCTGTATTCCCACAACGGATAACTTACGGCAGTAGCCCCTGTCGAATGGGAATGGCCCGAGATGTAAAAACACTCATCACCGATCCTGGCTGCAGCTACTACATCCAGAGGGAAGGTTCCATTGTTGGCTTCTTTCCACTTGTTTAACTCTTTTTGAACCCCTTTTTGGAGTGCCTGCTTTGTACTCTCAGCGGTTGCGCTTACATTTCCGCGACTGAAAATCCAATATTTGTTGGTTCCATGATAGGGCCAGTAAACAGCGACGCCCACATGATCAAGCAATGCCTTCTCCAATCCTGTCAGGTCGAAGGTGATCTCGTATAACTTTCTTTGGGAGATTTCTGAAGAAGCAGGCATTTCGGGGGTGACACTGTCGGCTTCTGGTTTGGTACCTGCTTGTGCAACAGTTATTTCGGCTTTGATTATTTTTAGATGCTGCTTTCCGTCAAATTTCTTTAATGGGACGATAATCTCTGCTCTCAGCGGAGCGGGCATATCGGGGTAATAGTGTCCAATTGGTTCTCCTTTTCCTGCTTTTCCGATGCTTGAGCTATTGGCCGTATAGGCAAAATTTTTGTGGTAAACCGGTGGTTCGATCACTATTTTGTTCCTTCCTGCTTTGAACTGAAAGAGATGGCGGTCAATGGCTTTCCCCCTGTAAACTCCTCCAATCATCAGTGCATCAACAGGTACCAATCCAGCCTCACGAACAGATCCGGCGCTTTCGGTTATTTCGGGCAATCCGATATGGAATTTCATTCCCCACTTACGACCCAATTCCAGTTTTTCGCGGGCTTCGGTCGCGTCACGTGCACTCATGTTGATAAGCTCCACACCGTGAGCCTTTAAATCGGTAAAATCTGTTTCAGTTGATACCACCTTTTTGTAGGTAGTCCAAACAACAGGTATCGGATTTTTTGTTTCTGATTTCGTTTGTGCGAACAGACTGATGGTCAAGCCAATTAAAAAAACAAGTAGAATCGTTTGTTTGATTCCTGTGCCAGTTTTTTTCATAATTTACAAGATATTTATTCCTTTTAACCAAAGGACCATCAATTCCATCCACTGCTGATGATAGATAAAAGACTCTTTCATTCCCCAGCCATGTCCGCCTACCGGGAAGATATACATGCTGGCAGGCACCTTATTTCGTTTAAGGGCAAGATAAAATCCGATGCTGTTTTGCACCGGAACTCCGTGGTCATCATCACTGTGAAAGAGGAGTGTCGGAGGAGTCTGAGGAGTTACCTGTAACTCATTGCTATAAAATTTATATAACTCCTTAGCGGGATTTTTGCCCAGTAAATTATTGAAGGAGCCTCTGTGAGAGATTGTTGTATCGGAGCTGATCACCGGATAAAAAAGTATGGCGAAATCGGGGCGGGTCTCACCATCGGTGAAATGGGTGGCTACTGTTGAGGCCAAATGTCCACCTGCAGAAAATCCGGAGATTCCCACTTTATTTTTATTGATGTTCCACTTGGAAGCATTTTCACGCACGATCCGAAGGGCTTGTTGCGCATCACTCAGCGGTACCTGGTGATGACCATTGGGCATCCGGTATTTAAGAACGATGGCTGCAACTCCCTGCGTGTTGAGCCATTTTGCAACTTCATGTCCCTCATGCGACATGGCCAGACCACCATAACCACCCCCGGGACATATTACAATCGCAGCAGTAGCGCTTTTGCTTTCAGGCAGATAGACAAATATTTTTGCATCCGGATCAACGGCCACACTCTTCCCGTTTTCCATTTTTGAGGTGACGGGAATTTCATTGCTGTTGGGAGCACCCTTGGGCCACACAGGCAATTCGATGGGTTGTGATTTCGCGCCCATGATTGTGAATGTGATGAGAAGGGTACTAAAAATTGAATTCTTCATATTTCTCTGTTTTAGATTAAATTAATGGATGTTAAGATATTTTTAAAATTAGTATTTATTCATCAGGCATTTAAATCACTTACAATTCGTTTTGCTACCCAAATCGACAGGAATTGTCCGATCGCAATGGCAAGCAGGGCATATTTCAGTGCAAAATCTTCCGAAATCATCACCGAAAGGAGGATAAACATTCCGCAGCCGATCACTCTTCCGGTATACAGACCCCATTCGTGATTCAGGATATAGGCAAATTTATTTCGGTTTTCAAATGCTGCCACTTTATCGATTACTCCAAGCAGGATGGGGAAATAGGCGATTTCAAGCAATGGCCTTGCGATGGTGATACACATCATAAAAATAATCACGCCAACTCCTGAGAACATGACCGAATTCACCAGGAATCCTGCCGTAAAAATCGATAGTCCAATGGTGAAAATCAATAGCCGGTGTTGAGGTTTGGCCATTCTGCCGATCAGGTAAAGTACGACCGCCGAAAGAACAGCTGCCGCAGATTGTAAGGTGCCTAAGGTTCCCTCTTTTCCCAAGAGTCGCATAATCAGCATGATTGGAGCAGTAACAGTGGCCCCTTGCGCAAGCCCTTTTAAAACTGCCATACCAAGCATCTTCCACCACAAAGGTGCAAAACGAAAGAATATAAACGGTTCACGCTTTGGGTTTTCAAAGGTACCCCGATGCACCAGTACAGATGAAAGGAAGGTTAGTAAGAATACAAAACCTGTCAGCAGGTAATAGGCGAGATTCGCATTTCCTCCCAATAAAAATCCTTTGTCTGAAAGCGCGATAAAATTTCCGGCCAGAAACGGAATCACTACAAAAGTCAGGGTGTAGAAAAAGGTCTCCATGCTGAAATAATAGTTCCTGTTCTCGTCGGTGGTGGACGAAAGTGACAGAAAATCGCGGTTTGCCCAGAAAAAACCGTACGATAATCCCATAATCAATCCGGCAATGATAATCCCCGCAAGATTGATATGGTCGATCATCATCATGGCTGTCATCGATACACCACTTAAAAGCATCCCCAGAGAATAGAGTCTGGCAATACGTATGTATTTAAGCAGTAGTCCATTAATCAAAAAAGTAAGTGGTATCCCTGAATATAACGCCAGCTGGTACGACATCACCCAGGTGGTATTCGACGAGGATCGCATGATGTACGCTCCCACAAACATCTCGATGATCGGCAACACGAGGGCATAAATCAGGTTGGTCATCAACAACAGTCGCAGATTACGCGGATGCGATTTATAGAACTGATATTCTGTTTTTATTTTCTCAATCATTATTTATTGATTTTAAGTTAGTTGTGTTAAACTTTCCAGGATTTCGTTTATCGAAAATGTGGCTCCGCAGATGTGTTCATCCGAGGCTCCGTAATAAATCGTGACCTGATCGCCGTCCACCACATGGCCGTTGGTGAACACCACATTTCCAAAGAATCCGGTTTGTTCATAATCCATAGTGGGTTCCATAATCGGCGAATCGGAGCGGGCAAGTATCTTCGAAGGGTCGTTCAGATCGCTTAAAAATGCCCCAAGACAATAGCGGTTGTTTCGGTCGGCACCGTGATAAATTTCAAGCCATCCTTTCGAAGTTCTGATCGGTGAGGCTCCGGCACCAATCCGCTGCTCGTCCCATTTCCCTTTGCGGGTGGTCAGAATACAGCGGTGGTTCCCCCAATGAATCAGGTCGGGCGATTGCGAAAGCCAGATAAAGTTACCGCCAATATCAACTCCGCTTGGACGATTAAAAGCATAGTAGGAATCACCCAATTTCTCTTCAAAGAGGGCGCAATCCTTGTTATGTGGCAGAAAGATCATTCCGTTGCGCTCAAAATCATTCCAGTTTTGGGTGGATATCATCCCAATGCCAACTCCATTTTCGGAAACTGCAGAATAAGTCAGCACATACTGATCCCCAATTAGAGCAACCCGGCAGTCTTCGATTCCGAATGTTTCGAGCGGTCCTTTTCCTTGTAACAGAATAGGCTGGTCAGGTTCGCTGAAGTGTATTCCATCATCACTTGATACCAGTCGCAAATGCGAAAGGGTGGTCAGGAACGCTTTGCCGGCAAATTGGGTCACTCTGGGATCAGATATGTCAATGTCCGGATGGTCCTTGGGCAACTCCATAATTTCCATTTTTCCATCCGGTTTCAAAACCGGAAACGAAATAAATCCCTCCTTCTGCGCAGGACGTTCGGCCACCCTGATCAGCAGCCATATCTTATTTTGGAACCTGAAGACGCCCGGATTTAATAGGCACTCTATCTGTACCCCCGGATGACTTGATGGTAAATCGCCAGGACTTAGAAGTGGATTTTCTTTAAACCGTTTTGCTATATCTGCCATTTATGATGTTCTTTATATTCGCTAATTTTTAGTGTTCAGATTGCCAATTATTCAGGATAATAGATTCCGGCACGGTTAACTGAATTATCGGTTTCGCTCCACGTGGAAGGGACCCGCCTGAATTTTTCGCCCGGTTTCGGATTGAAATTGAGCCAGTTGTCGGGATCGGTATCTGAAGCAATACACATGGCGCTCTCTCCGTTACCGTTTACTGCAGCAACTGCGTAGTCATAAATCTCTTTGGAGGCTGTGGGATGATCGGTAAACTGCGCTTCTTTTCCTTTGTAGATTACCTGGTATTTTCCTGAACCTTTTATTTTTCTAAATAGTTTGTAATCAGTGCATCCGAGCACTTTTCCCCATGTCACTCCAATTTTACCGGGTTCGATGGTCAGTTTCAGGCCGTCGGGATAATGAGGTT
>JBAXOA010000126.1:0-11836 GCA_037133495.1 Mariniphaga sp.
CGACGGAGCACTAACCGACACAAGCCTTTTACGACAAAAGGCTGAGGCATTACTCCCCCCCCCCCCCCAACTCAAAACACCAAAGCCACGCGTCTTTCTGAAGCCGAGGCGCTTAAGCTGTTACACGAGTTAGAGGTACACCAGATCGAACTGGAGGTACTGAACAGAGATCTTATGCAGGCAAATGCCGCGCTGAAAATTGAAACAGAAAAAAATAATGCAGTTAATATCAACGACCAAAATCCATTATCAGGTTTTAACGAAACGTTACTCTCGTCGCTTCCCTATCCGGCGATGTATATCAGAAGAAAAGACCGGGTGGTGCTGGCAGTAAATAAAATTGCAGCTGAGTTGGGCGTTAAACCGGGTGGTTATTGCTGGCGTGAGTTTCAAAAAGAAGAAAATATTTCTGAGGAGGAGAAAAAAATTGCAGCCTTGTACCCGGATGTTGTTCCGTCGCAATTCAATATAAAATGTGCGTTCTGCCGAAGTGATCAGTGTTTCAGTGAAGTTGCTGGGCAGAACATCCCTGAGCTTCATGCTTTTGGACAGATATGGAATACTTACTGGATAAAGGTAAGTGATGATATTTTTCTGCATTATGCAGTCAACATTACCGAAGACAATCAAATAGAGAGGATCAATTACGCCAGGTTACATCTTTTTGATTTTGCAGAAAATCACCCTTTGGATGAGCTGCTCGAGGAGACGCTAAATCAGGCCGAAACGATTACCGGCAGTTTGATTGGCTTTTTTCATTTTGTAGAGGAGGATCAAAAAAACCTCACATTGCAGAACTGGTCCACCCGTACCAAAAAAGATTATTGCAGGGCTGAAGGCAAGGGAATGAATTATGAAATCACACTTGCGGGGGTTTGGGTAGATTGTATTCGCGAGCGACATGCAGTAATTCACAATGATTACTCGTCACTTGAGCACAAAAAAGGATTGCCTCCGGGTCATGCAGCTGTTATCCGCGAAATGGTCGTCCCGGTCATACGGGGCAGTAAGATCATGGCAATCGTGGGTGTGGGCAATAAACCAACAAATTATAACGAAAAAGACCTGGAAGTAGTCACCCTTTTTGCTGACCTGGCATGGGACATCGCCGAGCGCAAGAAGGCGGAGTTAGAAATCAAACTTAAAAACGATGAGCTACAAAAAATCAATGCTGAGAAGGACAAATTTTTCTCAATAATAGCTCATGACCTGCGGGGCCCATTCAGTGGATTTATGGGATTGACAGACTTATTAGCAGAAGGCTGTGCAAACATGACATCTGATGAAATACAGAAAATAGGAGAGTTACTAAGAGGCTCGGCGTCCAACCTTTTTGGTCTTCTTGAAAATCTGCTGTCATGGTCGCGCATGCAAAGAGGAATAATGCCTTTTGAACCTGTTTCCCAGGTCTTAAAATCCAAAGTTGAGGAGGGTATGGCTCTGGTGATCGAGGGCGCATTGAAAAAAGAGATTACTATTGGCTACGACATAAGTGATGAGTTGATTGCCTTTGCCGATTCAAATATGCTTTTGGCTATAATACGAAATTTAGCTTTCAATGCGGTGAAGTTTACCCCACGGGGTGGGAATATCACTATATCGGCAAAGGAGCGCGCCAATCATTTAGTGGAGATTTCGGTCAAAGATACCGGCATCGGAATGGATCAGTTTAAGATCGACAACCTTTTCAGGCTGGATATAAACAGCAGCCGTAAAGGAACTGAAGGTGAAATCAGCACAGGGTTAGGTCTCATCCTTTGCAAGGATTTTGTAGAAAAACACGGTGGAAAATTATGGGTGGAAAGTATTGAAAATATTGGCAGCACATTTTATTTTACATTGCCGGCAAAAGAATAAACAGTTAAATAAAAGTACTTAATGTTGTCCTGAGCTTTTCAACAGACCCGGTCTTTCACTTTTCCTTTTTTCGAATATTACCTGTAATTTACTGCTTTCGCCACATCTCATTAATGGTTTTCTCCTGAGAATAACCAATCGGACACCATTTGCTTTTAGTATTGGCACGGTAGCTCCCCTGGCTTTTATTCGGGCACGAAATCATCCTGCTTACCGGCATAGGCCCGTATCTTTGTCAGCAGATCAGACCAGCTTTCCCGGTTTGGATCATTCATGCCGATCAGTTCGACTTGACCCAGGTGAAAAGCTTCACATCCCAAATTCATGTAGGAAGCCGCAAGATAATAAAACCAAAGCCGTGTTTCCAGTTTGCTGATATCCGGTACGCTTGATCCCTTTCTCCAATGATTCACCATCTTGCCTTTGTCATTCAGAATCGCCTGATAGGAAAACGGCCGGTCAGCTACTGCCAGCCCGAAATCGGTAAAGACCCAGTCGGGAATTTTTACATTGTTGACATCTTCCGTAATAATTTCAAACAAACATCCCTGAATAATGTAAAATATTTCATCCGCATATCAATTAGGCACCAAACTTTACAACTTTATTGCCTTTCCTTTTTTAGCCGAAGTTCTTGCTGCCTCTAAAATTCTGACAACCATTATGTTATTTTCCAAAGAATAGAGGTCATATGGAGTCATTTTTATTTTATTATGAATGACGTCGGCAAAATAATTGAATGGGTCTTCATAAACAGCGATATCTTTTGAAGTGACAACCGTGGCTTTTTCAGCAGTCATCCCTTTGCTCCGGACACGCATATTTTTATTATTCACCGCGATGACGTATCCTGTCTCGCCATATATTTCCATATCTTTTCTGTTGAAAGGCCAGTTCCACGATGCCTGAATAATGCATTGAGAAGTGGGATAAGTAACAACTATGGTTGCTTCGTCTTCCACTTTGGGATAGACCTTTGGCTTAAAATGCTGAACAACAGCGGTTACAGAAACAGGCATCTCTCCATGGGTGAGATAGGTCATCAGATTTGCACCGTAACAGCCAAAATCGATTAGTGCGCCTCCGCCATTTAAAACAGGATCTGTCAACCACTCCAGAAATTCTTTATTTGTGCCAATTTCCTTTGGTCCAAGATGCCCGTCATGAATGACTACTTTTTTTATATTTCCAACAAAATTACTGTCATTGACTAATTGGTAGGATTTGGCAGTCGACGGATACCATGATGTTTCATAATCAGTCAGCAAATGAATTTTGTATTTATTGGCAAGTTCAGCCATTCTTGTTGCATGCCTGACATTGGTGGCGAGTGGTTTTTCTACCATCACATGAATCCCTCTTGGCGCACATGCCTCAACAACTGCCATGTGGTCGAAAATTGGTCCAAAAGCCACCGCCGCCTCAGGCTTTACAATATCAAGCATATTATTCAGGTTATGATAGATAAGTTTAGGATCAAAACCATATTTTTTTGATAACCTCTGCGCCAGTTCATTATTCGGTTCAAAAACCCCTGCCAGTTCAAAGTCGGTTTTACCCTTCCTCCCCAAAATAAAGGAGATGTGACCGTGTGACATACCGGCAACAACGAGCCGGATCGGTTTTTGCTCCGTTGGTTGTGCCTGCATAGCTGGTACGATCGCTATAAGGAGCAACGCAAAAAGAATATTTTGCTGTATATGGTTCATTATAAGCGTTTTAGTTGTCTATTAAGGTTTGACTATTTTTTTGTTGCTTTTATAACTCCTCTGAAATATCCAATCGATTCGGCAATTCCCATAAAAGGATCGGTCATATTAATTTCATGTTCGAGACTGCAAACACCGGCATAACCAACTTTACGCAACATTTTAACAAACGCGGGAAAATCGATAACACCACGGCCAACCTCGAGCGAATAACCAAGTTTTGTAGTTCCTGTAACATCTTTAATATGAATATCGAATACGCGCGACTGATATTTTTTAAGATCAGCAACAGGATCTTTACCATTACGGGTATCATGACCAATATCCAGGCACATCCCGATTCGCGGGTCGAGATCTTTGACATGATTCCATACATCTTCGGCATCGGGATAGGTTTTAATATCGGGCCCATGAAGGTGAATCGCGTAATTGAACCCAAACTCCTTCACTTTTTTGTCGACATACGGGAGGAGTTCGTAATTGGGAACTCCAATTATCAGTTTCACTCCTACCCTTTTGGCGTAGTCGAAGGCTCTGTCGATCTCCTCTTCCGATTTCATATAAATTGGACCAACAGCATAACCGGTTACTCCTTTGGCCTTTAGTTTAGCATGAAAAGCAGCGATCTGCTCGTCGGTACTGTTCAGCGGAAGGTGAAAATCCTTGATGCAAAGATAGTGTACATCAGTGCGTTGCAGGGTTTCAAGTGTTTTATCCAAATCGAACTTAGCGAATGTAAATCCTGCCATACCTACTCTAAATTTCTCACCGGTTTCGGGAGGAGGCTGGGGTCCGGGGCGTTGTTGCTGACACATCGCCACCTGCGAAGAAATCGCAATGAATCCGGCAATAAAAATGGTTAAAACATTTTTCATCTCTTATTTTATTAGCTGTGAGATACTTAATGATTATATTTTATAATATTGTTCCCAACCTTTGCGTGGCGGGAGGCCTGTGAGAAGCTGATTTGCCAATTGATTATTGGTAATGTTTTTCGTACCGCGGTCGAAGAGAAGTTTTGTATTCAATTTTTGCGCCATAACACCCAATGAGAAAATCTGGCTCAAAGGTCCTGCAATTTCGAAAGGAGAGCGGGTTTTCTCCACTCCTTTGCAAGCCAACAGGAAATTAGCATAATGGTTCGAAGGACTTTTAGGAACTTCGGGCAGTTTGGATGCCATTTCTTTTGCTTTGTCATCCGGAATGATCGACAATGTACTTCCATGTGACCCACCTTTAAAGGTAAGTTCTTTACTGTAAATAATCTTGCCCGGATTCAATTTGACCGGTTGGATCTTTCCTGTGCTGGTTGGCGGAATGTTTGGATCCAGTTCTGAAATTCCGTAACCTGCGGGAACGGATGGTATATTATTTACCCCATCGTACCAGGTAATATCTAGTGGCGGCATATTTCCCCGTTTAGGAAATTTGAATAATATGGTAGAAGCCATTGGATAGAAAAACGAATTATGCCCTTCTGCTTTTAGCATACTTACCTCATACGGAAGTCCAAGATCCAGAAACTGGTGAGCTGTATCGATGATATGAGCTCCCCAATCGCCGAGAGCACCTAATCCGAAATCGTACCAGCAGCGCCATTGTCCATTCACAAAATCTTTGTTATAATCATGTTGCTGGGTTACACCCAACCAAATATCCCAATCCAGCGTTCCTGGAAGAGGCTCAGCAGGAGGGAAATTTTTGATTTTAGGATCCCAGCCATGCCAGCGGCGGGCGGAGTTCATATGCGCGGTTATAGCTGTTACATCTTTAATGATGCCGGCCTCGGTCCAGGCTTTAAACTGAAAATAATTTGCTTCCGAATGCCCCTGATTTCCCATTTGGGTAACGACCTTATCATGTTTTTTGGCGGACTTCATCATCAGCTCAATTTCGTTGAAGGTACGAGCCATTGGTTTTTCCACGTAAACATGTTTGCCTAAGCTCATTGCCATCATTACAATTGGGAAGTGCGAATGGTCGGGTACGCCCACGGAAACGGCTTCAATTTGATTTCCCATTTTGTCGAACATCTTTCTGAAGTCCTGGAAACGAGGTACATCAGGGAATTTTTCCAGTACTTTCAGCGTATGCGGAGCTCCCATATCCACATCGCAAAAGGCTACAATATTCGCCAATCCAGTGTTATACAGTGACATAACATCCGATCCGCCTTGATTTCCAATCCCGATACATGCCAGATTAACACGTTCGCCCGCCTTAGCCGGATTGGAAGCAGGAAGTTCGTTCCCAAGTAATGATTTTGTCAGAATTGTCGGAAGAGCAGCAGCTGTGGTAATTGTAATGGCTTTTTTCAAAAATAAACGCCTCGATGATTCATTTGGGATCATAAAATATTGCTTATAAATGAGAATTTATTTTAAAGGCTGAAGTCTTGCCAAAGCAAATTTTGCTTCATCTTTTAAATCAGAATTTGAAACAAGCTCTTTGATGGCAGCAACGGAATAATTCGAGCCCATCCAGCTTAATTCGCGAAGCATAAGTTTTTTGGCCTCAACGGTTGCCTCTTTGTTCCTGAGAATTATGACCATCAGTTTTTCATATTTCAAAAGATCCTCACCTGCATGGGAAGCTACGCGTATTCTGCTTTGCAAATCCGTAAAATACTTTGTGCTTTTACCAATTTCATAGCTATTAAGATGGGCAAAATCCTCTTCAAGTGTAATTTCCTTGTAATCAGTCCTGAGCGATGAGCCATAGCCATTGGGAAAATCAATTGGAACGGGCAGTGTTACAGCGCCTGATGCGGCCCACTCGGCGCCCCGCTGAAAGGTGGTAATAAATCCCGCACACTGTAATGCCGGACCGCCATCCTTATCAGCATGACCTAACGCGGTATGGAAAATCCGGCCTTTTTCATAGGTGATCGTCATTAACATTGGTTCATCGCGCCCTGTACCTCCGCCGGTAGTATCGGCATAGGCAGTAGCCAGAATCTCCATATTTTTACCCGGTCCGCGTAACTGACTGTATAACTCATCATTCCCATGAATCCATACCTTTGGTAAACCTTTTGTGATCAGATGATTCATATTACGGGTCTTTACTTCAAACTCGTGCCTTTTCGAATGAGAACCACCAGGGCCGGCAGCATTGTCAATAATCAGCTCATTTTTTTTATAATAAACATAAGGACCATCTTTTTCATTTCGGTTTCCCCATCCTCCAAGACCAATTATTTCGTTGAATTCCTTCCATTCAGGAAACGCATTATCAGCTCCATGGTATACAACAACACCGCCACCTTTTCTTACATAGGCAAGAAAAGCAGCTTTGGTTTTTTCTGACCACGAATCGCCGTTATAGTCAAGAACGACGACATTGAATTTCGAAAAATCAGGATTAAAACTGTTCATATCTCCCCCTTTTTCAGGTGAGATGATGATTTCTGTTGAAAATAATCCTGTCTGGTCGAGTAATTGTTTTAGAACAGGATTACTTGCTTTCCAATTATGATTATTTTGACCTGTCAGGATCAGTGCTTTATACTTCGCTGCAACCGCGTTCAAACCGGAGAAGGTTAATAAACCTGCAACGAGCAAAAGAAACAAAAACTGTTTTTTCATTTTATGTCTGATTAAATTGTTGGTAATGTCCAGGGTTGACGATATGGACGGGTCAATAAACGACTTGCCCTTGGGTTGCCGATGATTTCCTCTTTCTTAGGATCCCAATGAATTTTTTGGCTGGTAGTCATGGCGATCTCACCTAATAACGCCACTGAAATAGCGCGATAAGCCACCTCAATAGGTGCGATGGTTTCCTTCCTCGAACGAACACAATCGACGAAGTTCTGCCAGTGGTTCTCACTTTTATACAAATGTATTTCGTGCTCACCAATTACCTCAAGAAGAATTTTAGGATCGGAAGCTGATATTCTGCCCCGGTCAACATTGATCCAACCCTTTTCACCATACCAGGTAGCACCTGATCCATGCACCAGCCGCGATTGGTTAGCAACGCGCATTTCGATCCCATTGGCATATTTACACAGGAAATCATATTCAATTGGCACATTGTAAAGTCCTTCTCTTGGATAGACACCCTCTCCTGAAATTTCAACCGGACCTGTTCTTTCAAGGTCGGCGCCCCAATTGGCAATGTCGATATGGTGGCCTGCCCAGTCGGTGAGCTGACCGCCGGAATAATCAAGTGTCCAACGCCAGTTACCATGTGCAATTCCGCGATAAGGAACCTTAAGCGCAGGACCTAACCACATTTCCCAGTTCAATTCCGGTGGCACCTCCATAATAGGAGGGGTGCCAATTCCCTTATTTGCATCGGGCAAACCCACTTCGATGGTTTTTATTTTACCAATTCTTCCATTTCTGACAAGCTCTGCCGCATGGTGGAAGTTAGATTGAGACCGTTGCCAGCTGCCGGTCTGCCAGATAATTTTATTTTTTTGAACAGCACTGACAATCGCCTGACCGTCTCTGATGGTTCTGCAGATTGGTTTTTCGCCATAAACATCTAATTTTTTGTTCGCTGCTGCCGTATAGACAATTCCATGCCAATGATCGGGCAAGGCAATTGTAACTGCATCAAGTTTTTCTTTCTCAAGGAATTCCCGATAGTCGCCATAAACACGACAATCGGAGTTGCCGTTCGCTTTGTCGGCATTTGCCTTAGCTCCGGACTGATGCGTGGTATCCACATCGCAGACGGCAACAAACTGAACCTGATCCTTTAATCTCATGAAATCCCTCATATTGCTTCGGCCTTGTCCCCCGACTCCTATTGCTCCCATAACGATCCTGTCGCTGGGTGGTAATTTGCCTCCCATACCCATGGCGGAAGAAGGAATAATGTGAGGTAGTACAATAGCCCCTAAAACAACAGAGGTCGATTGTTTAAAGAAATCTCTTCGTGATGATTTGTGTGACATATCGATTTAACTTTGGTTAAAATTTCTTTTGGATATCAAATTAACTAAATAGAATTCACAATTCCAATTTAATAAAAAAACTAAATTTGCTGATTATCTGCAAGTATCGATGAAGCTTCTAATTAAAATTAATTGGTTGACTGATTCGGATATTTCAATCTTAATTAATGCAACTATTTACACTTAAAAGTACTGGTTTGATCCAAGTAAGGAGAACATTTATATGCGTGGTGGCATTCCTCTCCATTTTAGGTCCTGTTACACTCTCTGCTCAGCCGCGCTTTACATTGAGCGGTTATCTTCGTGATGAATCATCCGGTGAAGCAATGATGTTTGCAACCATTTATACTGAATCACTCAAAACCGGGGTTACCACTAATGAATATGGGTTTTTCTCTCTCACCTTACCGGAAGGAAAATACAACTTCCTGTTTTCATACCTTGGTTATCAGACTATTAAAGTTGAAATAGTTCTCAACAAAAACCTTCATCAGAACTTTTCGCTTTTGCCTCAGGAAACCAAAATTGAGGAAATCACCGTTTTAGGTCATACAAAAGAGAATATTGTAAGACAAAATGAAATGGGTGCCGTGCGACTCGATGTTAAGGAATTAAGCACCATACCAGTATTGTTTGGAGAACAGGATATCCTAAAATCAATGCAATTGATGCCTGGCATTTCTCCCGTCGGTGAAGGTAATTCAGGGTTTTATGTTCGTGGAGGCAATCCCGATCAGAATCTTATTCTGCTTGATGATGCTCCGGTTTTTAATCCTTCGCACCTTCTGGGATTTTTTTCAGTCTTTAACTCCGATGCCATCCGTGATGTTCAATTATACAAAGGCGGTGTCCCTGCCAGGTACGGAGGAAGGGCGTCCTCAGTGATGGATATCAGAATGAAAGAGGGAAATATGAAAGATTACAATTTCTCCGGCGGACTGGGGCTGATCTCTTCCCGGATAATGGCGGAAGGTCCGATCGAAAAAGATAAATCATCTTTTATGATATCGGGTCGCAGAACTTATGCTGATCTTTTTCTCCCCATGTCAAGTGATGAAAAAATAAAGAATAACAAATTGTATTTCTATGATTTAAATCTGAAAACAAACCTGATCGTGAACAAAAATAACCGGGTATTTCTCTCCGGTTATTTTGGCCGCGATGTTCTTCAATCGAAGAATTTTGGTTTTAACTGGGGCAATAAAGCAGGTTCGCTCAGGTGGAACCACCAGTTTTCTCCTTTACTCTTCGCCAACACAACGATGGTTATCAACGATTACAATTATAAGACGGAAGGAGATCTCGACGGAAAATTTTCTCTTCAGGCAGGAATCAGAGACTTTTCTCTTAAGCAAGACTACGCGTTATCGCTCTTTAATCACCTAACTTTCCTTTTTGGATTTAACTCGGTACTTCATCAGTTCAAACCCGGCGAAGTGGTATCAAATTCTAAAAACATCAGAAATTTTAATATTGCTCAGAAAGAAGGATGGGAGAATGCTGTATATGCCTTTTCGGAAGTGCAGCTATCTGAAAAGCTAAATATTGGCGCCGGTCTGAGACTTTCGACGTTTTCACGGATAGGTTTCGGAACTGAAAATACTTACAATGCCACTGGAAGCATAACAAATACTGAAAGTTTTGCTGCTGGAAAATTCTATCGCAATTATGCTGCTCTGGAGCCCCGGTTTAATTTAACGTGGCTTTTGTCTGACGTATCTTCGTTAAAAGCAGGATTCAACCGGATGAGTCAATACATTCACCTGTTGTCGAATTCATCCGCTGGTACTCCTGTTGACTTCTGGCTTCCCAGTTCAAATAATATTAAACCACAGCTCATTTCTCAGATCTCAGCCGGCTATTTCAGGTCTTTTAAATCAGCAGAAATCGATTTTTCGGTTGAAGGGTACTATAAGGATATGAAGAATCAGATTGACTATAAAAACAATGCAGATGTATTTTTGAATGAAAATGCTGAAGCCGAGCTTTTATTCGGAAAAGGACGCTCTTATGGACTCGAATTTCTATGCAAAAAAGAAGCCGGCAAATTCACAGGCTGGATATCCTACACTTTATCCCGAACCGAAAAGCGGTTTGCAGATATTAACGACGGAAGCTGGTATCCGGCGCGGCAGGACCGGACGCATGACATAGCGATAGTGGCAAATCTGAAGGCAAATAAGAAATTAACACTATCGGCTACCTGGGTTTATTATACCGGTAACGCAATTACTTTTCCCAGTGGAAAATATGAGATAGACGGGAACATTGTCAGCTATTATACAAGCCGAAACGGATACCGGATGCCTGCCTATCACCGGCTGGATTTTGGAGCTACCTTACTGCTGAAGGAAAAACGCAAATTCAGATCGGAACTTAATTTCGGACTATATAACGCTTATGGCCGAAAAAATGCCTATTCAATTTTGTTCCGCGCCAAAGATAGTGACCGGACTCAGACAGAGGCTGTAAAGCTTTATCTCTTCTCAGTAATCCCCTCTCTCACATGGAATTTCAAGTTTTGATTGAATTATTAAGCTGACAAAACATAGCATCAAATCCGGGAAAACGCATTGTGTTTTAAGGGTCTGTATTCAAAAAGAAAGACTGTCCTCTTTCGGGAACAGCCTTTCTGCCATTAACTATGAAACTGATGTTACTCAAATTCAACTAGTCACCTCCAATGGAGAGGATTTGCCATATAAGATGTTAATATGGTTTATTTGTACCTTGTAATAACCACATCCTTGAGTACGTGTGATCCTTGCTCTGACCCGACGGAACGTAACTTGTGGCTTCGAGCTTGGCAACTGCAGCATTATAATTGACCAGGTATTTTGGATCCTGACTAGGAACAGGATACATAAAGCGTAATGGAAGACCTGCACCATATTGAGTTACAGGACCAACGATAAGAATCGGATAAGCCGTGCGGCGATAATCAAACCACGATTCAACGTTAAGCCATAAAGAGATCCACTTCTGCTCAATGATTCTTTCCAAGGTATTGGAAGCACTTGTATAACTAACCTTAGGGTTGCTATAGTAAGTGTTAAAAATGAAGCCATTTGAACCGTCGGTGATGCCCCATCTTTTCAAAGATGCGATAATCCCGTTTTTATAATGAGATTCGGGATCAGAAACTGTAAACCCACCGCGCTGTGCTGCTTCTGCCAACAAAAATTCAACTTCGCTATACATCATTAAGTCCATTTTTAGATAAGTATCGCTATTGGCTCTGAATCTGGAATGAAGATAGGAGATATAAGGACTTCTTTCTGGCTGAGGAAATGCAGGTCCAGCCCCTTTATTGTAAAGTTGAGCATCAAAAAGGGCAATATTAGCTGGCATACCGACGTAC
>JBAXOA010000127.1:0-11730 GCA_037133495.1 Mariniphaga sp.
GCCACGGCGTGGCTGAATTTCAATAACCCCCGGTGGAGCTTGCGTAACCGGGGGTAAATCAGGTAATCTAAATGCCAGCCACGGAGTGGTTGAATTTTAATTCGGGTTTTACAGATAAAAAATCGGCTGGAGATTATAAAAACGTGCGGTCTATTTTCAGTGGGTTGACACCGTTATACGGTAATTCAACCCCTTCGGGGCTAAAAAACGTGCGGTCTATTTTCCGTGGGTTGACACCCACGGTTATTGAGATTTTCGCTCTTTCAGAGCTTAGCCTGTGCAAGAGTATGATTTTAGCCTGTTGACGGATGACCTTAAAAAAATAAATATCCCCAAATCCTCAATTCTCCCCTTCCACCACCAACCCTTAGCTAAGCAGACATTTGAAAAGTGCCACCGCCCAATCAATTTGTTGCCTGAATGAATTGTTTTTTAATTTTCAAATTGCCGAATTGTCTCCTTATCGGTCGAAACTTTATGCAGCTGCCGAGCTGCCCAAAAGTTGATGCGGGTTGGAAACTTACAATTATGCACGGAAACGGCAATTGTCATATAGTTTTTGTGTGCGCTATGTGCCTTTAAATCTCAACGCTCATTTTCAAATGCTTTCCAAATCCTTGACGAACTATTCTCATCAATGTTGTAAGCCTTATGTCTGATGCGTCATTTTCAATTCGGGAAATATATGTCTTTGTTGTACCGCATTTATCAGCAAGTTGCTCCTGTGTCATCCCTTGTTCTTTACGAAGTTTTTGAAGCATAACACCAATTTTAAAAGATTCAAAACCTTCTTCAAATTCCTCTCTCTCAGGAGTTCCCCTTTTACCATATTGTGTATCCAGATGGTCTGTAAAGGATGTTAAGTTGTTATTATTCTGATTTTTCATCGAAATATTGTTTTTTTAATTTTTCAGCCAATTCAATTTCACTTTTTGGTGTTTTCTGAGATTTCTTTTGAAATCCATTCAGTAATATTATAAGTCGTCCTTCATCAAAAAAACTAAAAAACCCTGTAAATATCACTACCAACTTCAACTCGAACTTCGAAAAGTCCAGTCGTTCCTTCCACGTGTTTAAAATATTTAACAGGAACTCTGTCAATTGTTGCAAGTAATTTCAAAGTCCAGTTGAATTTCCTTTTAACATCCGGTTTTAGTACCTCAAAGAAGTCCAAATAGAAGTCTTTGTAGTAATAAATGTCCCTGACAAATAATTCATTCATGTGGCAAAGTTAGCTAATTAGGTAACTAATTGCAAATTGTTCTCAAATTTCTTTATTGCACTGTCCTTGTTGGCATTAACGGTAACTTTGACCTATGACCGATGTGCACGATCCGGCAACCCGTAGTTACAATATGAGCCACATCCGGGGAAAGAACACCCGACCCGGGGTGGTGGTGAGGAAGTTTTTGTTAGCCAACGGGTTTCGCTACCGGCTGCGTGATCCCAAATAAAGCTTAAACCTATCTAATTTTATTTCCTTTAATGATCAGGTTAATATTACTACCGCAGACAAATTTTTCCAGACCTCAGCGAGGTCGCATGTTTATAGAAAATCGGGATTGTAATCGGTGTGCGACTCCGGCCGGAGTCGTATATATGTCTTTGATAACCATTCTATAAACATATAATCCCTCCGGGATTGAAAAAATACATTGCAGAACAGCTTTTACCATCCATTTTCTTACGCCTGTCGGGGATATTTTCCTCTTGAAACCTTATCTTTGACCTATGACCGATGTGCACGATCCGGCAACCCGCAGTTACAATATGAGCCGCATCCGGGGGAAGAACACCCGACCCGAGATGGTGGTAAGGAAGTTTTTGTTTGCCAACGGGTTTCGGTACCGGCTGCATGATCCCAAATTACCAGGTAAGCCGGATATTGTATTACCCAAATACAAAACGGTCATTTTTGTAAACGGCTGCTTCTGGCATGGACATAAAGGATGCCCATATTTCGTGTTACCCAAAACACGCACCGAATGGTGGCTGCAAAAAATCAAACGAACCATGGCAAGGGATAAAGCTGCCGAGATCGCTTTGAATGTGAAAGGATGGAAGGTTATTGTTATTTGGGAATGCCAACTGAAATCAAAGAATAGGGATAGCTATTTGCCAATTCTCTTAAATATGATAAAGGTCCACTAATACCTGAATATTAATTAATTATTTGCTTTAAAAATCCATACGTGACTTATAGGCAAATGTACTATAAGTCACATTAATTTAATTTTGAGTATGGATATTCAAAAGCGAATAGCAAGCCGAATAAAAGCCTTACGGGAAGAAAAAAAACTCACGCAGGAGGGCTTGGCATGGCAATCAAACCTGGACCGAACCTATATGAATCATGTTGAGAATGGGAGAAGAAATATTACGGTAATCAGTCTTGAGAAAATTGTTTGTAACGGTTTGAAAATGAATCTAACCGATTTCTTTAACCACGATATTTTCAATGACGCAGATACCAATAATTGACTTATTTGCCGGCCCTGGAGGGCTTGGAGAGGGATTTTCATCACTAATTGATGATAATAAAAACAGACTTTTCAAGATAAAACTATCAATCGAAAAGGATGAATTCGCGCATCAAACTTTAGAACTTAGAAGTTTTTTTCGTCAATTTCCGGTTGGCGAAGTCCCCGATGAATACTATGAATACATAAAAAATTACAAAACAAGTTCTGATCTGGTTGTCCGGGAAAAACTGTTGAATAAGTTTCCGGGTGAAGCTAAAAAGGCGAAGGATGAAGCCTGGCTTTGTGAACTAGGTAATGCTAATTATCCATCGGAACTTGTAGATCAAAGAATAAAATTTTCACTCAAGAATTCAAAAAACTGGTTGCTAATAGGAGGACCTCCCTGTCAGGCTTATTCTTTAGTCGGACGTTCCAGAAATGGCGGAATATTTGAAGCTGATCCCCGTGTTTTTCTTTATCAGGAATATTTACGCATTATTGCTGTGCATCATCCGGCAGTTTTTGTGATGGAAAACGTTAAAGGACTCTTATCAGCCAAGCTTGATGGTAAAAGTATTTTTGATCAGATAAAATCAGACCTTAGAAACCCAGGGAAACTATTTCCAAATCATGAATCACCAACTTATAAAATTTATTCATTAGTTCAAAAACCCAATGGATATGATGCTGATGAGAATCCAATTTACCTTAAAAATCAGGATTATCTGATTAAAACAGAAGAGTACGGAATTCCTCAAAAAAGACATCGCGTAATTCTTTTAGGAATAAGGGAAGATCTTGGAAAAATTTCTTTTGAACCTATTCAAAAGAAAAAGATGGTTAAACTGAAAGACGTAATTGACGAATTGCCGAAATTAAGAAGTGGCATCGGCCGTGAGATTGCCCCTCTGGACATTAATGGAAAACAAAAATACCATAAGTACAACGATAGTCCGTCAAACTGGATGAATTCAATTAATGAATACCTTGAACTGATAAAAAAAGAATTTTCATTAGAAGAGATTAAGCTCAACAATAATAGATTGTTAACTAAGGGAGATAATTTTATAAAAGTTGATTTGTCTGAAAGGAACAATCCTTTAAAAGATTGGTTTAATGATGATAAAATTGATGGGATATTAAATCATGAAACAAGAACCCATCTTAAAGAAGACCTTGCAAGGTATTTGTTTTCAGCGGAATATCTTAAAATAAAAGGTGATTTTCCCAAACTACGCGATTACCCGGAATGGTTATTACCCAACCATAAAAATGCACGTGGAACAAAATTTTCCGACCGATTCCGAACACAAAGACCGGATGAACCTGCTACAACCATTACAAGTCATATTTCAAAAGATGGTCATTACTTTATTCATTATGATCCGGCACAATGCAGAAGCCTCACTGTTCGGGAAGCTGCTCGAATACAGACCTTTCCCGATAATTATTTCTTCTGTGGTGCAAGGACGGCACAATACCATCAGGTAGGAAATGCGGTACCACCGTATTTGGCAAGGCAGATTGGAGTAATTGTTAAGGAAATTCTTACACAAGCAACTTCAATTTAATTAAGAATGAAATCCAAAGAATGTGATAATATGCTCGATTTATCCCAATACATCTCAGAAGAGACACCACCGAAGGCCAGTGCAATGATCAATACATTCAGAGCATTTGGGTATAATTTACAAACAGCTGTTGCTGACATTATTGACAATAGTATTTCTGCTAAAGCTTCGAATATATGGATTAATTATACATGGGTGGGCTCCGAATCTTGGGTAAGTATTCTGGATGATGGAGATGGAATGAATAAGGAGGAGTTGGTCAACGCAATGACTCCTGGAAGTAAAGATCCAAATGATGAAAGGGCTGAAAATGACTTAGGTAGATTTGGGCTTGGGTTAAAAACATCATCATTCTCACAATGCAAAGTATTAACAGTAGCCACAAAATCAGAAAACTGCGATATAATAAAAAGGTGTTGGAATCTTGATCATGTTAATCAGACAGGCAAATGGTCGTTACTAGACTATATTTCAGATAAATTCCATATTAACCCTTTGAATGAATTAAAATCAGGCACTATGGTTGTGTGGCAAAACCTAGACAGACTTGTTGGTAATGCTCATATAGATAACGATGCCGCTCGTTTCGTATTTTTGGATGAATTCAGACAAGTTGAAGAACATTTGGGATTAGTATTTCATCGCTATATTCACAAAAAGAAAATAAAACTTTTTATCAATGGCATTCTGATTCAGGGTTGGGATCCTTTTATGAAGGAAGAGATAGGAGGTCAATTACTTCACAATGAATCTCTAAACGAAAATGATATTAACATCAAATGCTACGTTTTACCTCACATTTCTTCACTTAACACAGAAACCAGAAAGAAAGCTAAAATAGATGACTGGTATAGGCTACAGGGTTTTTACATATACCGTAACGAAAGGCTTTTGCTATACGGTGACTGGCTCGGTCTTTTCCCAAAAAATGAACATTACAAGAATGCAAGGATCTTAATTGATATTCCCAACAGGCTTGACCACGAGTGGAAAATAGATATTAAAAAAGCAACCGCAACACCTTCAGTTAATATCAGAAAAGACTTAATCCGTCTTGGTAAAAGTACAAGGATTGCTGCTGCTAATGTTTATAAATTCCGAGGGAATCAGATTATGCTGGATGCCTCCATTAAAAGTTTTGATTTTCAGAGTGTATGGAGAACCACCAAAGCAAGGAATGGATCATTATGCTATAATATAAACGAGGAACATCCTCTTATAAAAAAAATAATAGGATCGGATATAATCACGAAAAAGGACATTAAAACTGTCTTTAATCTAATTTCTGATACCATTCCTATTGAGGCGATTATTCAGAATTACAGTGAAGACCCGCAAAGTTTTGAATTAAGATCCGAAAATTCTGAACTTGATGAAGGCACTGTCATCCTAGCGAAGATGATGTATGATACATTGATAAAAACGGGACTAAGCTCAGATTTGGCCATTAAACAAATCTTTCACATTCAACCATTTAATGAATACCCACAATTAATCGAATACCTTAAATAACATGGATTTACTTACCAATGCAAGAAATATTGCCCATATTCTTCTGTCGGGTTATGACAGAAGAGAGATTACAAGAGAAATAATTGAATCAAAACTTGAATTTATTTTTTTGAGTAATGAGTTTATTGGGCTTAATAAAGAAGAGTTGATTACTCAGCTAGAGGCTGATTTTGATGTTCATTCAAAAGAGGCTACATTGCTTGTTGCTGAGGATATTAAACCATGGCTATATGAGGAAAAATCAAAGATAAAACCTGAGTTGTGGAACAGATACCGGATTTATATGAATCAGAAAGATTCATCTTTCCCGATGGACAATCTGGATGATATTACTGATAAGATTCTTGATAAGTGCGTAAATCCAAAGATAAAAGGACGTTGGGACAGGCGCGGTATGGTTGTAGGAAATGTTCAGTCCGGTAAAACTGCAAACTATACAGGATTAATAAATAAAGCTACAGATGCCGGGTATAAATTAATTATTGTTATTGCAGGAATACATAATAGCCTGAGAGCACAAACACAATACCGCATTGATGAAGGTTTTATAGGAAGGAATAGTTCTGATTTTATCAAAAAGAATACAAATAATAAAATTGGAGTTGGACTAATCAAAGCCGATACTGAAATATATTCCTATACCTCGACAGAGAATAATGGTGATTTCAATAGACCCACGGCAGTGCGACTGAACGTGCCCATCGGCGGGAAAAGTCCAACTGTTCTTGTAATTAAAAAGAATAAAAGCATTTTGGAAAACCTGATTTTATGGCTTTGTAATTATGCTACAGAAATTGAAGGGGAGAAAAAAATTCTTGATATACCAATGTTGCTGATTGATGACGAAGCTGATAACGCATCTGTAAATTCAGGAACAGAAATCGACATTAAAACCATAAACAGATTAATACGCACACTGCTTAATCTGTTTAATCAGAATACTTATATCGGATACACGGCAACACCGTATGCAAATATCTTTATTCCTTCAAGTTGGAGTGAAGAATTTGAAGCCAATGTAAAAGATGTCAGGTTAAAAGTAGGTGAAGATCTTTTCCCAAGAGACTTTATCGTGAATATTCCACCTCCATCCAATTATATAGGAGCAGTACAGGTCTTCGGTTATGAAAACGAAGAAACAGGAGAAGATTACAGAGGGCTGGATATTATACGACTTGCAGAAGATCAGGAACCTTATTTCCCAAGAAGAATTAATACCACCAATAATCAAATTTTACCAGACGATGTTCCAATAAGTCTCAAGACAGCTATCAAATCGTTTATTCTGACTTGTGCAATTCGCCGTTTAAGAGGTCAAGAAAACAAACATAATTCGATGTTAATTCATGTTGCATTATATGTTGCATGGATTGATAGAGTTGCCTGGCTGGTAAATGATATTATTAGAAATTACAAATTGCAGATTCACTCTGGTCAGGGCACACTTTTGGGTGAACTAGAGCTGCTATTTAATAATGACTTTGTGCCTACAACAGAGAATATTATTGAAAACTTATCATACCGAGATGCTAGAATACATCTCCATAGCTGGGCAGATGTACAATCTGTTTTGGTTGATGCAGTCATGAAAATAGAAGTCAGGGCCGTTCATGGAACAAAAAATACAAGAAATCTGGAATTCCATAATATTCAGGATATTGACTACAATGAATATGACAATGGAATGTCTGTTATTGCTGTAGGTGGAAACAGGCTAGCAAGAGGAATTACACTGGAAGGATTATCGGTAAGTTATTATCTGAGGGCATCCAGATTATACGATTCACTTATGCAAATGGGTAGATGGTTTGGCTACCGTCCTGGATATGTTGATTTATGCCGTTTATATACGACTGAACAATTAATCAACTGGTACAGGCATGTTACTCTTGCAACTGAAGAAATGCGAGCAGATTTTGATGAAATGTCTGCACAAAACAAAAGACCAATTGATTATCAGCTAAAGGTTAGGTCTCATCCTGAAATGGTCGCATTAAATCGGCTTAGTATAACTAGCTCAAGCAAAATGCGTGACACCGAAATTATAAGTGTCAGTTATTCAGGTAAAACAATACAAACTTATATATTTGAAAAAAATAGAAATATTGTTTTAAACAATTATTCTGCGTTGACTTTATTATTGACTAAACTCTCAACACCAGATAAAAATGAATCTAATACCCTCTTATGGAAAAATATTGATTCAAGTTTTATTGTTGACTTTATAGCTGCATATAAACAGAATTATTTCAATGACAATGTTTTATGTAGCTATATTGAAAGACAGAAACAGCAGAATAAGCTATTAAATTGGTCTGTAGCTGTTATACTTAATTCAAGGAAAACCGTAACAGCGAAGGGGTTACTATATGGCTTAGAAGTTATGGAGCATGATTTCAAATGGCTTTCAGGGGAATGTAACGGAGGTCTTCCTAGCAGGAATTTTTCTGAAGGTCCTACTGAGCTTAGTGTTCGTGATGGTAAAAATGCAATTTTAGATAAGCGAGCAAGGATGATTGATTTAGATATTGATGATATAAATCCATCCGAAGAAACGATTTTTAACAAAAGAAAAGAAACTGCATCACCTTTATTGGTAATAATTCCATTCGATCCACGAATATCAAGCGACTTGGATATTAGTCATCCACTGGTAGGATATGGGGTAATTTTTCCTTCTGTTGAGAATGAGACAAAAGTAGAATACGTTGCTCGGCAAATAGAAATTGATGTTGATGAGTCTCAAGTTGATGACGATATTGATCCAGAAAATGAGTAATATCAAAAAAACATGGGAGCTTCAGGCATCTTCCGGCAGGAATGGTGTAATTCGCGAAAGAGTTGATAATATACCAGCTTTGAACTGTTATGTAGGTACTATATCAGTTTCTCAGGCAAAGTTGTTTTTAATGGAACTGGACAATTCAATTCAGGTACATGCTAATTATTTAAAACGGTTTGTTGGGGTTGAGATTCAGATATTGCCCTTAGAATTTAACAAAAAGGAATTGGTTATAATTCTACTTGAAAATGAGTTGTCCGAAATATTCATATATTTTATAGAGGATATAATCGTTGCTCTGAAAGACATTTCAAATCAGGAAGATGCCCTACTGGCAATAACTCAGAAAGTAAACTACTGGAAGAAACTGTTCAGTAAATTTACTGGTGATTTGCTTACACCACAACAGCAAAGGGGACTATATGGCGAGTTGTATTTCTTGAATCTATTACTTGAAAATTTCAATGCTGATAGAATGGTTATTTCCGGCTGGCAAGCGCCCAACGGTGCTAATCAGGATTTTTATTATTCCGGAACAGCAATCGAAGTAAAAACATCTAAGTCTAACAATCCTTCAATAAAAATTTCAAACGAATTTCAATTAGATGTTACCGGTTTAAGCAATCTATATCTTGCATTCTACAAGTTGAATGAATACCCGGGAACTCAAAATTCATTGGCAGAAATTATATCTAATATCAGAAACAGAATATCCACAGATAAGGAGTTAGTGAATGTTTTCAATGATAAACTCGAAAGCCTTGGTATTACAACCGAAACTGAAAGCGAATACAATAATCAGTCTTTTATTATCAGAGATGAAAAATACTATCTAATAACACCTGAGTTTCCAAAGATTACACGAGAAACAATTGATAAAGCAATCTTTGGAGTCTCTTATGAAATAGTTCCGATTGAATGTGTCGATTATGAACAAACATTAAACACAATTATTTCTGAAATAACTAATGGCAATATCTGAATCTAAAAACAACATTGATTTTGAACTGAATTTATTTATTCAGAACCTGTATCATGAGGTACAGTCGCTTACATATTCGGATGAAGCAGGTGATTCGAAAGAGAATAAGTTTACCGAGTATGTAATGGAAATACTATCTGATGCTGGTGAATCGGAAGGTGTCAGGTTGTGCCCTTATATTAAAGAGAACAAGTTCGAAAATATCCAGTTCAAAATAAATGGATATGCTCTTGAAGAAGGATATGAGAACATCGATATATTTATATCGCATTATGTCGATACAAATGAATCCTACCGAGTTACAAAAGTTGATTTTGACAAGTTGATAAAATGGGCTACGGGATTCGTTAATGCAGGATTAAAAGGACACCTTGATGAAATAGAACCATCATCGGAAGCCTATGGTCTTGCAAGAATATTGAGTCAGCAAAGAAAGGAAATAATAAGAGTACGAATTTTTCTGCTTTCTAATGGAGAGATCCCTCACGACACTCCTAAAGATTTCAAAATCAATAATCTTGATGATATTTTAATCAGATTTGAAATATGGGACATCGAACGTTTACATCGGTTAAATCAATCAAAAGGAAACAGGGAACCTATTGAAATTGATTTTGAGGAAATGATGAGTACATCAATCCCTTGTCTTGAGATGCCAGTTAAAAATGATTTGTATGAATGTTATCTTGCCATTGTTCCAGGATATATACTTTCCATACTTTATAAAAACTATGGAACCCGATTACTTGAAAGTAATGTACGGGCGTTTTTACAGCAAACAGGTAAAGTAAATCAGGGGATAAGGGATACAATCCGAAAAGAACCTCACATGTTCCTGACCTATAATAATGGATTGGCAACTACCGCTCAAGAGGTTAAAACTTCCAGATCAGAAGATGGACATTTGGTAATCAAATCAATCAAAGATTTCCAGATTGTAAACGGAGGCCAGACAACAGCCTCACTGTTTCACACATCCCGAAAATATAAAGAAGCAGATATTTCAAGCGTTTTTGTACAAATGAAACTTACTGTTATAAAAAATGAAGAAAAGAAAATAGAGACCGTTCCTTTGATTTCAAGATATGCAAATAGTCAGAACAAGGTTACTGAATTAGATTTATCTTCAAATAATCCTTTCCTGCAAAGATTAGAAGAGCTTTCAAGAACAACTTATGCCATTAATGTTGAGAACCGAAGTAAACAGACTATATGGTTTTTTGAAAGAGTTTCCGGACAGTACAAAGAAGCATTTAACAAGGAACCATCAAAAAGCAAACAAGATGCCTTTAAATTAAAACACCCTGCGAATCAGGTTCTTATAAAATCAGATATTGCAAAGTTTATAAATACTTGGAAACAACAACCATATCATGTTTCAAAGGGTTCGCAGAAAAACTACATTAACTTCCTGCGTGAGATTGATAAAGAATTTAAAAATGTAAAAGTAGGTCGTGTTTATTGGGAAGATGCAGTAGCAAATGCTATTCTGTTTCAGGCAACAGATAAATTATTTGGCCGTAAGAATGTGAATGCAATAGGTGATACAAACATTAAATCTCATACTGTTGGTTATGCGATTTCATTTTTCCATTATGTGACGAATAATAAGCTGGATTTAGGTAGGATATGGAGAAATCAGATTATTGAAGATGAATTGCTTATAGAACTCAAAAAACTGATAGTTTTTGTTTATGACTTTTTCACTAATCTGGATGTTGCATTAATCAGTGAGGCCGCAAAAAGTGAAAAAACATGGTTGCGATTAAAAGAAAGGTTGAGCCATCCAATGAATATGGAAGTATTAACAAAATACATGGTTTCAGAAAAGGATTATAAGGCTCGATATGATTCTGAAACTGATGATTCTAAAGATATTGCTAAATACGATTCTTTGCAAAGAATTTCAGATCTTGGACTTCGCTTTTGGGATGGGCTGTGCCTGTATATGCTTAAAAAGGAATGCTTAACAACTGTCCAGCAAAACTATGTTTATAGTATAAGGAAAAAATTAAAATGGAATGGAAACTTTACTGATCAGGAAATTGAGAAAGGAGTAGTAATTATTGACAGGCTATACAAGGAAGAAATCGATTTTGAAGATGTAAAAAAACTAAGCAAGATTTCTGAAATTGAATCCTCGGATCCAAGCATTGTATTTAATCGATTGAAGTTAATCGATAATGAAACATGGAAGAAGATAATTGCTGTAGGTGAACAAACCGGCAAACTCAGCTTTAATGAAATAAGTGTGATTAGAACATTAATACAAAAAATAAAAGGTAATGAAAACATTGATTTAAAGAGGCTTCAGATAATTGATGCAGCTTTGAATAAAATAAAAAAATATGGAATTAAAGTTTAAATGAGACTGTAAAATGAACTCTGTCTAAAGCAAAATTTTATTATAATTGAACTTTA
>JBAXOA010000128.1:0-11386 GCA_037133495.1 Mariniphaga sp.
GCAGCAATGATCCTCCAACAATACAGGTTAATAAAATTGTTATTCTCATTTTATTTGAATTTGATATTAATGTTAAAAATGCATCAGAATGAAAGTGTTCTGAGAGGTAATTTAAACTAAAAAATTTCAGGACTGAAATTTCCGCATCTTTCGTTTATAGAAATATAGGAGAGATAATCTGGACACAAGCAAATTATTAGAAATATAATTCTAATTCATTCAATTGAATGGATTGCAACCCAAATTTAGCCCAGGAAATTGAGGACAATAATATCAAATACGAAACACACAAATGTCGGGCAAGCTAACCTCGCTTGCCTGAAAAATTCCTGGCGGATTAACATTTGTGCCAAAAAGATTTAGATTGTTCGAAGAATCACTTGAAAGACTTGCAGGAATATGAACCAAGTGAAAAGCAAGTTTTGAAAATGATTTAAAGTCAAAAAATGAAGGTGAATAATCATTGTCAAAGGAGAAGACCAGGATATCGTCATCACAACAATGCTTCTCAAGGTGTTTGCCAGGTAAAACATCTTTTTTACCGGCACGATCTTCAATACCACAAGAACCCATACCACAGGTTGCCATTTCGCCAGTAACTGACACTTTTGTCTGAGCAATTTTACCGCTGCAAAAATGTTTATCTATAGTTAGATGTATCCCCGAAAGAAGGATAAGCAAAGCAAATGTTATGGCTAAAACTTTTTTCATTTAAAAGTGGGTACAAATAACTACTTAAAATGTTCTGCAAATATAAAAACAAATAGGCTTGTCGGATCAAACTGTATAAAGATTTGTTCCAACAAGCCTATTATCATTAATTAAGCTACCATTCGTATTGCCTGAGGTACACCATTTCGATGTTATAATCTCTCGTTGACTGAAGGAATCTGTCATATGCTTCATACCAGGCAGATAATTCACGGTAATATTCCAGTACCGAAATATTGCCTGAGTTAAGTGATTTCTGCAGCAATTCCTTACTGTGGATACTTTCAGTAATTTTTCGATATTCATCAAGGTTCTTCTTTAATGAAAAGACTACCTGATATTTCGCATTTATTGTTGTCTGCAATTGCTGAAGGTAAGAAACTGCACTGCTTTCTGTCGATTGTTGTTGAAGCTGCGCCTGTTTGACTGTATTTTTATTCTGCCATAGGGGGATGCTTATCCCAGCCTGTACTCCACGGTATGAACCATTTAAAATGGTCTCCTGCCCATACCCGGCCTTAAACTGGGGTAACCAAAGGGCTTTTTGCAATTTCACATTGTTACCTGCGATCTGTTGGTCAAATCCCATTGCCCTAAGAATCGGATCATTATGTATAGCTCTGGCAAGGATGGTATCTACAGGAAGCAATTGTTCCATTGGATATTCCGGATTTGCAAAAGGGATGGCTCTGCCTCCGTTCATAGCCGTCAAAATCTGCTTTTTCTCCATCCGACGTGCCTCTGCAATACTCAGTTCATTGGACCAGTGCAAGGCTTCCATTTGAACTTTATTCAACTCCAGCTGATTGGCATCACCTTTTTGAACCCGCTTATCAAACATGATTTTCACAGCCTCGGCATCATCGGACCGCTTTTTAAGTTCAGAACAATATTTATCCTGATACACGAGCTCAATGTATAGAGATGCAGCGTCGAATAAAATATGGCGGATATTGTTACGATGTAACGCTTTGTATTTTTCGCCGAAAAGCACTGCGCCGTCTTTTTTACGGGCATAGAATGTGGGAAAATTAAACGACTGAGAAATACTCAATGTTGTCTTTGTTCCAATCTCAGAATTGCTACCCGGGAAATAGCCATAATCTACCTGTGGATCAGCAGGTGTCAAGCCAGTTCGGGCTGAGGAAATTTCAGTATCACGGTTTTGAGATGATGCTTTTATCTGTAGATTATTGACTGAAATACTATCCAAAACAGACTGCAAGGAAACCTGTGCACTTGCACTTTGAATCAGGAAGGCAAAAAACACTATTAATGCGATGCGTATCATACAATTTCAGAGTTTAGTTGATGTTTGTTGCGGCTTACCAAAAAGTACACAATGGGTACAATAAAGATATTGAGCAAAGTAGAGGTTAATAACCCTCCAAGAATCACTTTGGCCATTGGGCTTTGAATTTCATTCCCTGCAATATTACCTGATAATGCCAACGGAATCAGAGCAAATGCTGCAGTCAGAGCTGTCATCAGAATTGGACTTAATCGTTCACGTGATCCTGTTATAATGGTATCCATCAGGCTGTGCCCATGTTGTTCGAGGGTTTGATAGTTCGAAATCAACAAAATACCGTTTCGAGTGGCTATCCCAAACAGGGTAATAAACCCGATGATTGCAGGAATACTGACAATACTTGTGGTAAACCATAAACTGAATACCCCTCCGATCAATGCCAGTGGCAGGTTAAGCAAGATTATAGCAGCGAGTTTTGTATCCTTAAATTCCTGAAAAAGTAAGAGGAAGATAATTAAAATGGCAATCAGTGAGGTGATTAGTAACATTTCTGAAGCTTTTTCTGCGCTCTCAAATTGTCCCCCGTATTCGACCCTGTAACCTTCAGGAAGTTGAATATTCTGGTTGATTTTTGTCTTGACATCATCAACAACACTTTTGAGAGCACGTCCGGCTACATTGGCTGAAACGACAATCTTACGCTGTACATTTTCGCGGTTAATTGTATTTGGGCCACTTGAAGAGACTACATCGGCAACATAATACAGAGGCACTTTACCATCTTTGGTATCAATCAAAGCATTCCGGATATTTTCCAATGATCCCCGGTTAGCAGCATCATAACGCACAATCAGGTCGAAACTTCGATTACCCTCGAATACTTCAGATACTTTTTCACCGGCGAAAGCCACATCAACAAATTCAGTAAACTGATTGATTGTAATGCCGTGTTTGGCGAGCATTTCACGTTTGGGCTTAATCTGTATCTGAGGGATATCGATTTGCTGCTCAACACTAATGTCTACTAATCCATTAATCCCTTCAACATTCGATTTAATCTGGTTTGCTATGGAGAAGAGTTTTCCAAGATCTGTACCAAAAAGCTTTATCGCAATATTGGCCCTGGTGCCTGAGAGCATATGATCAATGCGGTGCCCTAGAGGTTGTCCAACAGTAATGTTTACTCCCGATATTCCTGCCATCTTTTTGCGCACTTCGAGCATGAATTCTTCTCTTGGACGTTTACCCAGAACGAATGTAGCTTCAATTTCGGAACTGTTCACACCCAAGGCATGCTCATCCAATTCTGCGCGTCCTTGTCGCCGTGTCACAGATTTCATTTCAGGAATAGACAGCAACGAATGATCGACAATGGCGCCTATTTTGTTGGCTTCATCCAGAGAAATTCCCGGTAAACTGACTGTTCCAATATTCAGGGAACCTTCGTTAAATTCAGGTAAAAAGCTTCGGCCCATTGTGAAAAATACAAAACCGGCAATAACCACCATTAAGCCGGCTCCCCAGAGAATTAACCGCTTTACATTCATGGCACCCCGTAAAAGGTTCTCGTATTTTTCGCCGAGCCATTTTACAACAGGACTGCCATTTTCGTTACGAGCAAGCATTTTGGGGCTAGTTAAAAGGTAGGAAGATAACACTGGTGTTAATGACACGGCAACGATAAGTGAGGCAAACAACGACACAATAAATGCAATACCGAGCGGTTGTAGCATACGTCCTTCCATTCCCGAAAGGAAAAACAGAGGAATGAAAGCCACGATAATAATTAATGTCGCATTGAGAATCGAACCCATGATCTCTTTGGTTGCTTTGAAAATTATATCCGAAGTCCCCTTTTGCAAATGAGGGTCATGCTTTGTATTTATTTTTATTCGCTTATAGGCATTGTCAACTACAATAATGGCATCATCAACCAGTACTCCAATGGCAATTGCCATCCCTCCCAGGCTCATTGTATTGATGTTGTATCCAAATAATTTCAAGGCAATAATGCTGATTAATAGCGAAATGGGAATTGCAACCAGTGAAATTATGGTGGTACGGAAATTCATCAGAAATACCAAAAGCACGATGATTACAAAGATTGATCCCTCGATAAGCGCCTTTTGAACATTATTGATTGAAGATTCAATGAAGTTTGCCTGGCGGAAGATGTTGGTATCGATATTAATATGGTCTGGAAGGCTTTTTTTGAGATTGGCGATGTTTTCATCGATCTTTTTGGTTAATACCAGCGTGTTTGTATTAGGTTGTTTTAACACCGTAAGTATAACAGCTGATTTGCCATTCAACGAACCATATCCCAATTTAGGTGCTGAGCCAATCGATATTTCTGCAACATCTTCGAGTTTTACCGGATAATCATTGATGACTTTTACTACTGATTTACCAATTTCTGAAATATCATTGGTCCGTGCCAGTCCGCGTATAATATACTCATTGCTATATTCATACATGACACCTCCTGTGGCGTTGTTGTTCATCCCCTTACAGGCAGTCATCAGTTCGGTAAGCGAAACCATGTAATAATTCATTTTTGAAGGGTTGAGCATGATCTGATACTGCTTAAAGTCTCCTCCAATTGTTGTTACCTGCGAAACTCCTCCGGTTGCCAGTAGTGCCGGCCTAATGGTCCATTCTGCAATTGTGCGCAGATCCATCTGGCTTGTCGAATCAGAAGTAAGACCGATGAGTAATATTTCACCCATAATGGATGATTGAGGGGCGAGAGTCGGAGTCCCGGCGCCAACAGGCAATCCTGCGCCAATGGAAATAAGTTTCTCATTCACAATCTGTCTTGCCCTGAAAATATCCGTGCCCCAGTCAAATTCAACCCACACGATTGAAAATCCGGCAGAAGAGGAAGAACGCACCCTGCGCACGTTGGTTGCACCATTTACGGCTGTTTCAATGGGAAATGAAACCAGTCGCTCCACTTCTTCAGGGGCCATTCCGTGAGCTTCGGTCATTACTACAACTGTAGGGGCAGTGAGGTCGGAGAACACATCAACTTCCATTTCAGAAGCAACGTATCCACCCCCAATAGTAAGCAATGCAGCGCAAAGCAGAACTAACAGCCTGTTCTTTAGAGAAAAGGTGATTATATTATTTAACATATGATCTGATTTAGCTGATTAATGAGCATGGCCGTGAGCAGGAATAGTACCCGATGCAGAAGAAAGTTTAATCTGGTAACCCCCTTTTGTCACCACACGTTCCCCTTCTGCCAGACCAGACAACACCTGGACATTAATTCCATCGGTTCCACCCAGTTTAAGTTCACGTTTAACGAAACTTTCACCGGCTGTTTGGACATAGGCATAAAATGTACCCTGCTCCTCTATTAATGCAGAAACAGGAATTACAATAGCACCATCAAATAGTTGTAGTTTCAGAAAAACTTCTACCAATGAGCCTGGTACAACTTCCCCTTTGTTATCAAAGCTGAATGTAACAGGTATAAAAGAGGTGCCGGAATCGTTACTCTTGCCATAAGATAGCAAATGTCCATTCAGCGATTCAATGTTATACGTTTTATTGTCATAAGCCGTTTTAAAGTTGGCTGAAACAATCGTCGGCAGCTTCGAAAAATATTTCTGCGAAACATCCGCTTTTAATACTAATCGCTTATTTTGCGAAACACTAGCTATGGGTTGGCCGATTGTGACATACTGACCTTGCGTAACTAATACATTTTTAACAAATCCGGAAATGGGTGAAACGACCTTTTGTCCTCCAGCCTGGTAATTATGTGAAAGATTATTGAAATTAGCCAGTTCAGTTTCGTACCGGGCTTGTGTTTCCTGAAAATCCTTTTGTGAAACGATATTATCCTTCACTAATTCCTTTGCGCGGTCATAATCGGCTTTAGCTTTTTCGTATGCTACTTTTACCTGATTATAGCGGGTTTCGGTATTTCCTTCAGTAAGGTTTTTACCGGATATTGCAAAAAGCAATTCTCCTGAACGAACAGAATTTCCTACAACAACCTTATTCCCTACAAAAGTTACAATTCCATTGGTATTGGCCGATACAACAATTTCATCTCCTTGTGCCGGTAATATTTCGCCGGTAGTTTTAATTATTTCATTAAATGACTGGCGAGTAACAGCCATATTGGCAAATTCAACTTTCCAGGCCTGTTCTTTAAAGTAGGGTATTTCGTTGCTTTTGTGCTCTTCTTTTTGTGATGCTTCTGCACTTTTACGATCAGCATACACAGTTACATTTTCAATGACAATCTGGTCAGTAAATTCGTTATTTTTGACGTCAAAGACCATTTTCCCTGTTCCAACTTTGGACGGGACAAACGCATATCTGAAGATTCCTGGAGAGGAGGAAACTGAAGAAGTCTGCGAATTGCTAATTCCGTCTACCGTTAAAGTAAGGGTAATTGTACCCTCGGTGATCGCCTTGAAATATTCCCCAAGATGGGTAAAATGTCCTGCCAGCTTTGTCGTGTCACCCACAACCAGGGTGCGGAATTCCGCAAACAATTCACTTTGTTGTGTATAAATGGTATAGGCGAGGGATGGCAGAGGATTAATTGGAGTCTGCATTTTAGGAGTACCGGAGTTTGCGCAGGAAGCCAAAACTATGGCACTTATAATAATAAATAGCTTATTCATAAATGATTGTATTTAATGATATATACGACCGCATAACCTGGAGCTAAGGATATAATCGGTTAAATTATTCCTGCTCCGGTTTATGAATTCAGAAAAATAACAATGAGGGGTTAACCGCGAATATCGTGGTTAAACTAAGTGAACAGGAGGGGCACGATCACTTAATATAGGGAAGCCTATCGGTACAGGTGCTTTTAAAAGGCAATGATAAAATCCTCTAGTTGCAGAAAATATTAATGGGGGTCGAATGTAAAGCTGAATAGTGACAAAATCATCCGATTGGCCAAATTTCAAACCAGTGCTAAAGTAATGGACTGTTACAATAGAAGATTGTTTCTCATCAGCTACATGAAGATTCACACTATGTGAAAATGGAAAGTGATGCTGGTGATGATTTCCTCCATGTGCATGATGATCATGCGGGATATGTAGCAAATCTTCAAAATGATCATGCGGAATTATACTGTGCCCCACAACAATGGTGTAGGAAAATAGCAGGAGATACAGTATAAATAATTTTTTCAGCATGGTACAAATATAAATGAAAAAATCATCCCAACGAATTTATCTTGCCAAAATTCGAAATATAGCTTTTCTACCTTGTAAGTTTTAAGGCATTATCAAGACGAAGTGCCACATTATCCCAGTTTAAAATATTGAATAAGGCATCGACAAAGTCGGTTCGCTTGTTTTTATATTTAAGATAATAGGCGTGTTCCCAAACATCAATAACCAATAAGGGTATAACACCCCACTGTGTTAATTTTTCGTGATTCTCGCATTGCAAAACAACTAAGCTATCGGAATAAGGTTGGTAGCCTAAAATGCCCCAACCGTTGCCATCGACATTTTTTGAGGTTTCGGCAATATATGATTTGAGCTTGTCGTAACTACCAAAGTTTTTTTCAATACGTTTTTGCAATTCTCCTGTGGGCGAAGTCTGCTTATTGATGAGATTTGTCCAGAATATTGAATGTAAAACGTGCGATGAAAAATGATATGATAGTTTCTTTGTCCAGAAATCGACTGTTTCCAGATTATTATCGTCCAATGCTTTTCTAATCATAAGCAAATCTTTGTTTGCCCCTTTTATAGCACCACCGTGATGAAATGTATAATGAAGGTGCATGGTTTCGGCATCCATATATGGTTCTAAAAAACTATCGCTATATGGTAAGGTTTGCTGAATGAAGTTGCCGTCTTTATCGGTAAGAATGTCAATGCTGCCATCGTTTATTGATGCTGCAAAGACTGAGTTTGATGGGAGAAGTGCTGCGCCTCCGGCTATCAAGCTACTTTGGATAAATTGTTTTCTGTTCATCTTAAATAGATTTTAAAATTTAACAAAATATGTTATTAGCGCTACCGCTATTAAGACTAATCCTGTACTTTTTTTTTCATGTTCTTCTAAAAAATGTGAACGAAGATTTTTTATGCCTTTCATTCCGAGATAAACCAAAAGCAACATTGCCCCAACTGTTATAAACGTGTAAATAATAGGAACAATCCAAATGCCCTCCCAACCAATAGTCGTAACAATTACACAGTCTAAACACTTATTTAACAGATATTGTTTTTACTTTGCACATGATATTTGAAAATTCGAATTCAATGCTTGGTAATCTTCTTGCCAAATAAGCCTTCGAAGAATCTGGCAAAAAATAGAAATTGTAGGCGGATTAATTTTAAAAGGCATTGGTGCGAAAATACTTTTTGAACATTTCGGTTGTTTGTAACCTTTATAATGTAATAATAATCATAGCCAAATAAACTTTCAAAATGCGATATGGAATTATTTAATGAAACCAGCAAACTGGCTACCGTAATACACAAAGACCATACTTTACTTCCTGTAATAAGCAGGCTTGGTGTAAAATTGGGCTTTGGAGATTTAACCATAGAAGAACTGTGTCACAAAGGAAGTATTGACGTTACTTTTTTTATGGAAATCATTAATGTATTTCATAACGAAAACTATTTTTCGGAAAAGAAACTGCTCGATTTTTCGGTAACAGTTGTTATTGATTATTTATTAAAAACCCATAGGTATTATTTAGGCTATGTTGTACCCGAACAAGAAAGGCTTATTGATTTGTTTATTTTAAACTGTGCCAATGGTTGCAAAGAAAATGAATTGGTACTTAAATTCTATAATAAGTTCAAAGAAGAATTTGCTAATCATGTGCAGGTGGAAGAAACGAAAGTGTTCCCTTACATTCTTCAATTAAATGAAGCAATTCAGAATCCTTTAAAGAAAAGTGCATTCTTAGGAAAATACTACGACTTTGCAATTACTGGATTTGAAAAAGAACATGGCAACATGGACGAAAAAATGTTTGACCTAAAGAATATAATTATTAAATATTTACCGCCAAACTATGATTTGAATATTGGTAATTCCTTACTGTCGAACCTTTTTATGTTTGAAAAAGACTTAAAAAATCATGCTCGGATTGAAGACAAGATTTTAATTCCGAAAGTCAAACAGCTTGAAAAGATTATTAAGAAAGATGAATAACCATACTAACCAGATAATAGTTATTTGTAATTCTGACATAATCCTGAAAGGACTGGCAGATATTTTAACCGGATGTTTATCGGATGAGGTTTTACTATTGCATCAAACAAATGAGTTAATAGATTATCCCCATTTATCGGGATATGTTCTTTTAATTATGCCTTTGGCCGAGTTTAAAGAGAATGAAAGTTTTTTAAAACGAGTCCTTAACAATATTAATGAAATCAAGCACGTGCAACTTATCTATGCAGAAAAGCCGGAAGTTGCAAATACGGCTATTTATATCCATGACAACCGCTCCTTGATTGTTAATAAGGTAAATGAGCTTCTTAATTCTTTCGGGGCAAAAAACAACGATAAAACTGTAACTGAACTTACCAAACGTGAAATAGATGTTTTGCAACTGGTGGCAAAAGGATTGGCAAACAAAGAGGTTGCTGATAAACTCTGTATAAGTATCCATACTGTAATTTCGCACCGAAAGAATATATCAGAAAAGACCGGAATCAAATCGGCATCGGGCTTAACCATGTATGCTGTTTTGAAAAAAATCATCGATATTGATGAAATAAGTACCTCCGACCTTATATAAAATCATCATATTTGGGGATTGTTGCCCCCATTAGTTAAATCTAATTTTGTCTCATAAATAACAAATAAAAATGATGAGAAAGATTTTACTATTACTCGCAATTGTTGGCTTTGCTAAAGCCAATGCACAAGACAGAGTGTTCACCTATACGTACCAAAGTGGTGTTTTGAATAAGGGACAAAAAGAAATTGAAATTTGGACAACCTTAGCAAATGGCAGAGAAAATTACTACAAAGGCATTGAACATAGAATGGAATATGAAGTTGGTTTGGGTAGCAAACTGCAAACATCATTTTATCTGAATTATGGTTATAGCAAGTCAATTACTGAAGAAAACGGGATTCAAAGTTTAAACAACGATGCTGAGTATAGTTTCTCGAACGAATGGAAACTTAAACTTTCCGACCCTGTTGCTGACCGTATTGGTTCTGCACTTTATTTTGAATTAACTATGGCTCCCGCCGAAACCGGCTATGAAGGCAAATTGATTTTAGATAAACAAACTGGTCAGTTTGTTCATGCCTTTAACTTGGTTGGAGAATATGTAAACGGTAAAAATTTCACACAAAACGGAGCAAAAATAGATACCAAAAATGAAGGTTTATTGAACGTTGAATTGAATTACGGTGTATCGTTTAGGGTAAAAGATAATTTGAATATCGGCTTGGAAGCATTTAACCAAAATCAGGTTGTTAAATCGAAATGGGAAAATTCGGTGTTAATGTTTGGGCCAAGTTTGTCGTATTCTACAAATGGTTTTTGGGTAATTTTAACCTGTATGCCTCAAATTGCTAATTTAAAAGGTAGTGGCCTAGAACTCACAGACCACGAACGTTTACAAACACGATTAGTATTTTCGTATGAATTTTAAATATAAATCAATATTGTTCATTGGCACATTAGTATTGGCAATTATTGCATGTAGTCCGGCACTGTATATGCCAACATTTGCCGATTCACAAAAAGCAGGAGTATCGACAGATACTCTTGTTTTAGGTAGAAACTTGTATGTAAATAATTGCGGTAGTTGCCACAGTCTTTATCAGCCTGCGAAATTGTCACAAAGTGAATGGGCTAAGGTTATGCCTGTAATGCAAAAAAAAGCTAAGTGTAATAATCAGGAAACAAGTATAATTGCGAAGTATCTTAATGCCCGTGCGAAACAAGAATAGGGCATCTATATTAAAAAATCGTTGTGATAATTTTTGAATTACTGATGCTTATGACTATGGTGCAAGTCCGGGTCGTGTGGGTGCTCATGAGTTATTGGTTCATGTTTATGAACATGAGAGTGTCATTTGCTTTGTGAAATCCCTTCGTCGTTATGAAAATGGGAATGATGTCCGTCGGCATGTTGATGAGAGTGCAAGTGTTCCATTACAATTTGTGTATGCAGATGTTTGTGAGATAAAATATTGGTAACAATTACAGCAAGTGCCAAAAAAGCGATTGAAATAACATGAACCCTTTGGAACGAATCGTGATAAAACAGGTACGACAAAGTCACGCCCCACAACGGCTGCGATGGTTGACAGACTAACTCATCGGGCCTATTTTATTAATATGAACGGCAAATCTTATCGAGTGAAGGAGACCCGAAAATGGAACGAAGGGAGTGTAATCTGAACTCTGTCTGATCATTTTTTGTTGGTAGCTCAAATCTA
>JBAXOA010000129.1:0-11356 GCA_037133495.1 Mariniphaga sp.
AGCTGGCGGATGACAGGGTAGGGGTCACTGGTTCTTGTATAATATTTTTTTGAAGGGTTGTTAGCTCAGTTGGTTTAGAGCATTACCTTGACAGGGTAGGGGTCACTGGTTCGAATCCAGTACAACCCACTTCATCTCATTAAAATGTATTTCACGTACGTTTTATATTCTGCGGATTTCAATAAAATTTATGTTGGTTTCTCTTTGGAACTGACCAATCGTTTGCGAGCTCATAACGACGATCGCAATACGGGCTGGAGTTCCAGATATCAGCCATGGGACCTGCTTTATTCTGAAGAGCATCTCACCAAATCGGAAGCTATGAAAAGAGAAAAGCAGTTGAAATCCTCAAGGGGTAGGGATTTCATTTGGAATCTGGCAGATTCAAAAAAAACCTTTCTCTAATTTTAATTCTTCGCTCAGATGGTTTAGTCCGCCAGCTGTCGGATGACAGGGTAGTGCGGCGTGTCCGTCTCCTGACGGATTCGAATCCAGTACAACCCACTTCATCTCATTAAAATGTATTTCACGTACGTTTTATATTCTGCGGATTTCAATAAAATTTATGTTGGTTTCTCTTTGGAACTGACCAATCGTTTGCGAGCTCATAACGACGATCGCAATACGGGCTGGAGTTCCAGATATCAGCCATGGGACCTGCTTTATTCTGAAGAGCATCTCACCAAATCGGAAGCTATGAAAAGAGAAAAGCAGTTGAAATCCTCAAGGGGTAGGGATTTCATTTGGAATCTGGCAGATTCAAAAAAAACCTTTCTCTAATTTTAATTCTTCGCTCAGATGGTTTAGTCCGCCAGCTGTCGGATGACAGGGTAGTGCGGCGTGTCCGTCTCCTGACGGATTCGAATCCAGTACAACCCACTTATTCCCCAATCACATTTTCTCCGGCTACGTAGCCAAAATTTGCAAGAATGCCTCCATCGACAAACAATAAATGTCCGTTTACATAATTACTTGCTGACGACGCAAGAAAGACAGCGGCGCCTGCCAGGTCTTCAGGATCGCCCCATCTGCCAGCCGGAGTGCGGGTCATTACGAGGTTATTGAAAGGATGGCCGTTTACGCGAATTGCTTCGGTCTGAGAAGTGGCAATATATCCGGGACCAATGCCGTTGGCCTGAATATTATGCTTGGCCCATTCGCAGCACATATTCGCAGTAAGGAGCTTTAGGCCTCCCTTTGCCGATGCATAGGCTGAAACAGAATTCCGGCCGTAAATACTCATCATCGAGCACATATTGATAATCTTGCCGCCTCCCCGTCTGATCATTGAAGGGACAACGCGCTTGGAGACAATGAAAGGCGCAATAAGATCAATATCAATAACCTGCCTGAAATCTTCAACAGGCATATCCAGTATCGGAATTCGCTTGATAATTCCTGCATTATTGACCAGAATATCAATCGGTCCAACTTTCGCCTCGATGATTCCAATCCCTTTATCAACATCTTTCTCATTGGTAACATCAAAAACAACTGTGAAAACATCGATTCCATCAGCTGCATATGTTTTTTTGCAGGCCTCCAGACGATCTTCCAACAGATCGTTAACACAAATTTTTGCACCCGCCGAGGCAAGCGCTTTTGCTATTGCCATTCCAATGCCGTGTGTTCCACCTGTTATCAGGGCAACTTTTCCGGTCAGATCAAACATTTTCATATGCCTTTATTTTTTTGAATATTTATAGTTTCAGAAAGCCCGGATAAGTAATTGAACATTCTTAACTGACAATTATTTCCCATCGCTGTTATGAGGATTACCTTAGCTGATCCGGCCTGACAATATCCATATCGCCATAGTTGAGGTTCTCACCGGCCATTCCCCAAATAAAAGTGTAGTTGGTCGTTCCGGCAGCCGAATGAATAGACCAGGTAGGAGATAAAACAGCCTGCTCGTTTTGCATCCATATGTGACGGGTTTCTTTAGGATCACCCATGAAATGACAGATCGCCTGACCTTGAGGAACCTGGAAATAAAAATAGGCCTCCATGCGACGGCTGTGGGTGTGAGTCGGCATTGTATTCCATACACTACCGGGTTTCAACTCAGTCATTCCCATCTGAAGCTGACAGGTCTGAACGACCGAATTTACCAATAACTTATTGATCGTTCGTGCATTGGATTCTGCCATTGTTCCCATTTCCACAATTTCAGCATCTTTCAACGTGACTTTCTTTGTGGGATATTCCTTATGTGCAGGAGCTGAATTAATATAGAAACGTGCAGGACTGGCAGGATTATGTGATGAGAATACAACCGATTTACTTCCGCGACCAATATATAGCGCCTCTTTAAACCCAAGCTCATAAACTTTTCCATCGATCGTAATAACCCCGCTGCCACCAACATTAATGATACCCAGTTCCCGTCTCTCACAGAAATATTCGGCCTTCAAAGGATCGATTGGTTCGAGATGCAGGCTCTCATTTACGGGCACTGCACCACCGACAATATATCGGTCGTATTGCGAATAAGTCAGACAGATCTGATTTTCTGTCATTAAATTTTCAATGAGATATTCTTTTCGCAATCTCGCAGTATCATAACTCTTTGCATCAACAGGATGTGTGGCAAAACGTTCTTCAAAAATAGTATTCATTTTTTTCGTTTCAGATTATGCGTCAAAATTAGTGTAATTAAATTATCTTTGCAATCGATTGCGCAAACTATTTTTTCGCTCTTGCATCCATTTAATTTTACCACTTTTGTATAGCGTACAGAATTTTATATTTTACGCTGCTGATTTTATCTGATAAAATGAGAAAACATCCCGAGATCACAATTCATCATCTGGCCAGCGAACTCAAAATATCGGCGTCAACGGTATCGCGGGCTTTAAACGATAATATCAGAATAAGCGAAAAAACGCGTAAAAAAGTTCAGCAAAAAGCGATTGAGATGGGATATCGCCCCAATGTGCTTGCTGCTAACCTTCGCAGTAAACGGACCATGACAATTGGGGTCGTTGTTCCCCGGATTGACCGGTATTTTTTTTCCTCCGCCATTAGTGGCATAGAAGATTACGCCTGGACCAAAGGGTTTAATGTGATCATCTCTCAATCAAATGATCTCCTGGTTAAAGAGGAGAATTGCGTCCGGACGTTGTATAACAATCGTGTTGACGGAATGATCATTTCTATTTCGATGCAAACCAATGAAGATAAGCACTTAAGATTATTTTCAGACAACAATATTCCGATTCTTTTTTTCGACCGCTCCTGCTCAACCATACAAAGCGACAGAATTATTGTCGATGATTTTGATGCCGGGTACAAGATTACTGCTCATCTGATTGACCGCGGATGCAAACGAATTGCCCATATTGCAGGACCTGAACTTCTAAATACCTATAAAGAAAGGAAAGCGGGATATCTGAAGGCTCTGGATGAAGCGAAAATTCCTGTTAGTGAAGGATACATCCAAGTCACTAATCTGACCAGAGAAGAGGGCAAACAGGCTTTTTCGCGATTAATGTCGCTTCCGGATCCTCCCGACGGAGTTTTCTGCGGAAATGATACCACTGCATTAAGCGCTTTGGAATATTGTAAGAATCATCAAATGAGAGTTCCTGAAGATGTTGCTTTGGTTGGATTTAGCGACGAACCTTTCAGTGAAGTCGTGACTCCTTCGCTGTCAACCGTTAAATCACCGGGATACGATATGGGATTTCTTGCTGCCCAAAAGATCATTCACCGGATCCAAAACAGTGGTGTCCGGATTCCCTTCGGTCAGATCGTTCTTCCCACTCAATTAATCATCAGAAATTCATCTAAAAAAATTTAAAAATATGAAAGTAGTTACATTTGGAGAGATCATGTTAAGGCTGGCAACCCCCGGTTATTTGCGTTTTTCTCAAAGTACGGAACTATCCGCAACTTTTGGCGGGGGTGAAGCAAATGTCGCGGTTTCACTTGCCAATTATGGTATTCCTGTTGATTTTATCACCCGTCTTCCCGAAAATGATATCGGCCGGGCCTGTATGATGGACTTGCGCAAATACGGGGTTAACACGAATAATATTGTTTGGGGAGGCAATCGTCTGGGGATTTATTTTCTCGAAACCGGTGCAGTCAGCCGGGGAAGTAAAGTGATCTACGATCGGGCTCATTCTGCCATTTCTGAAATTAAACCCGGAATCATCAACTGGGATAAAGTTTTTGAAGATGCAACATGGTTCCATTGGACGGGAATAACTCCTGCTATTTCGGAAGGCGCCGCTGATGTTTGTCTTGAGGCCATCCAAAAAGCCAATGAAAAAGGGATTACAGTGTCGTGTGATCTGAACTTTCGCAAGAACCTCTGGAAATATGGGAAAAAAGCCGGAGAGGTTATGCACGATTTGGTAGCAGGAACTGATATTGTGCTGGGTAACGAAGAAGATGCCGAAATGGTGTTCGGTATCAAAGCTGAGGGTGTCGATATCTCTGCAGGACAGATAGAGGCAGCTGCGTATGAATCAGTTTCGAAACAGATTATGGCTAGATTTCCCCGCTGCAAAAAAGTTATCACCACCTTACGCGGATCGGTAAATGCGAATCACAATTCGTGGGCCGGGGTACTTTGGGACGGCAAGAATTTGCTGGAATCGCCTTCGTACCAAATCACCCATATTGTAGACCGGGTTGGAGGCGGAGACTCCTTCATGGGCGGATTAATATACGGCTTTTTGACCTTCCCAGACAATGACCAGAAAGCATTAAATTTTGCAGTGGCCGCTTCCTGTCTGAAGCATACCATTTACGGTGACTTCAATCAGGTCTCAGTTGATGAAGTTGAAAAACTAATCGCAGGTGATGCCTCAGGTCGTGTGGCACGATAAAACTCAAATTAAAAATAAGGATATGGCACGTTTTACAAGAATCGAAGTAGCACAAAAAATGAAAGAAACCGGTATAGTTCCGGTTTTCTACCACAGTGATATTGAGTTGTGCAAGAAAGTGGTAAAAGCCTGTTATGATGGTGGTATCCGTGTATTCGAATTTACGAATCGCGGTGATTTTGCTACGCTCGTATTTTCTGAGCTTAACCGCTGGGCAATTCAGGAATGTCCGGAAATGATTTTAGGCGTTGGATCAATTGTCGACGGCCCCACTACTGCAATGTATATCGCGCTGGGAACCAATTTTGTTGTCTCACCGCTTATCGATGAAGAGATGGCCAGAATTTGTAATAAACGTAAAATTTCCTGGAGTCCGGGATGCGGAACAGTCACAGAGATTGGCAGAGCACACGAACTGGGTTGCGAAGTAGTTAAAATTTTTCCGGGATCATCAGTCGGCGGTCCTGATTTTGTTTCTTCAGTGAAAGGACCAATGCCCTACGCAAGCATTATGCCTACCGGAGGTGTTTCTCCTGATGAGCAAAACCTTAGCGCGTGGTTTAAGGCAGGCGTTCACTGTGTGGGAATGGGTTCGCAACTTTTTCCCAAAGAGGTACTGGCAAAAGGCGATTTTGCCTTTATCACAGACACCTGTCGACAATGCCTCGCAATCGTTAAGAAATTAAAATAAGCATAGTTTTAAAACACGTCCTGTTTTCTTTCAGGAAGCGACACCTAAGGTTGTCTCCCCCACTCTTCATTTGGTCTCGGTCCCATTTGCAGGACAAGCGTACCCCCGTTTGACAAGTCAGTATGCGAAAACCTGGGTACATTAAGCGGTGAGCCATTTAACTGTGCCGACTGAATATATTTGTTTTTCCCGGATACATCTCTGGCTTCAATTGTAAAGTTCTTATTGTTGCCAACGTTAATGGTAACCTTTTCAAAAATCGGACTGCCAATATCGTAAACGGGGGAACCGGGACATACAGGATAAAAACCCATCGCACTGAAAACATACCACGATGACAACTCGCCTTCATCTTCGTCACCACAGATTCCCAGAGGACCGTCGTTATACCAGATTTTCATGATGTCCCTTACCCTTCGTTGCGTTTTCCAGGGCTTTCCTGCATAATTATACAGGTATGATATGTGAAAGCCAGGTTGATTCCCATGGTTATATTGTCCTATTAAGCCTGTCCCGTCGGGGAACTGGTTCAAAAATTCAAATTTTGACCCACGACCACCGAATTGCTCCTGAAAGAGAGCATCGAGTTTATTGACAAAAGGCTCATTTCCCCCCATCAGGTTGATCAGACCGGCCACATCGTGTTGAACCTGAAAGGTGTAGGTCCATGCATTGGTTTCTGTGTAGTAGTCGCGCCCACCCTGACCTCCGCTCCAGACAGGATCTAACTGTTTTTCGTTAAATACCCAATTCCCGTCCGCCGATTTTGGCGCCATAAAGCCAATCCTGGAATCCCAGACATTTTCATAATTATGCGATCGTTTCAGAAAAAATTCATAATCATCTTTCTTGTTTAATGCTTTAGCCATTTGTGCCAAACACCAGTCATCGTAACTATGCTCAAGTGTTACTGCTACAGCTTGCCGTTTCTCAAACCTGTCGACCTGGGGCACCCACTCTTTTTCACCCAACCGAAGTGCAGGGAAAAAACCCTTTGCAGCATAAACACTATCCGGTTCTGTCAATGGACCATTCCGCCATGGGAGCATGGTAGCTTCCAGCGCGTTCTTTTTCATCCCTTGATAGGCCTTTTCAACATCAAAATCTTTAAATCCCTTCATATAGGCATCTGTTATGGTCGCTGTTTCATGTCTCCCAATCATAACACGCTGATTTAATGCTGCATCTCCAAGCCAATTGCGTTGCTCATACATCCGGATATAGGATCGTACGATATCATTCTGCCGTTCAGGTTCCAGTATCAGACCTAAAGGGAAGAGTGACCGAAATGAACCCCAGCTTTCGCCCAGCTGGTAGAAATCGTGTCCGTCCGCGGCATGAACCTTGTTATCAAAACTGCTGTAATATTGATTGTTTTCGGTAATATTGGTTGTTTTCCTTCCAAAAACCCTGTACAATGCAGTATAAAAAGTCGTTCGCTGACTGGCGCTGCCCCCTTTAATCTGAATTTTATTTAAAACATCATTCCAGATTTTTCGGCCATCATCTTTTACCTTTTCAAAATCCCAGTCTGCAATTTCTTTTTCTAAATTCTCCCTTGCCTGCCCAGGACTGATGTATGAAAATCCCACCTTTACCTGAATCTGCTCCCGTTTTTTAGTGGCATACGTCACATAAATGCCAATATTATTGCCACTTCGCTCTTTTTCACCCGGTTTAATTTCCTGATTTCCCAGACTGCCGCAGGTTTTAAATGGTTTACTAAACTCAGTGTGAAAATATAATGTCCGTTTGGGATCCATTGCTTTAGGGTTGGTCTGCGAACCCTCCATAACATACTCGTTTACAATTTTTAGTTCAGAATTTTGCAGCAGGCTGATCAGAACGTTTGAATTTTCAGCTTCAGGAAAAGTAAACCGGTAGAGTGCGGAATGGTTGGTGGCAGTATATTCAACTTCGATGTTTTTATCCTCAAGAAGAACTGAATAGCAGTAGGGCGTTGCCTTTTCCAGATCATGATCAAACCGGGAGGCATTCTCTGTCGGATCAGCCTTTATTTTGCCGGTTGTCGGCATTATAAAATAGGATCCGATTCCTCTTGAAAAATCGCTGGGTAATAAAATAGTTGAAAACGAAAATATTTTATCGGCAAGATAAACATCCCTGATCCCTGGCGTAGTGGTTGGAATTATCCTGATTAACCCACGCGGACGCTGAACATCTGGGGTGGTTGCTGTTAGAAGGTGCCCGATTGCACCTATACTTGGATTCACTTCATCCACAGGATCTTGTCCATAAACAGAACAGGTAAAGGCAGCTAAAAATAAATTGCAAATGATAATCAATCGCAATTTCCGGTTAGATTTTGTTTTCATTTGAAATGTTTCATATGATGAAGATAATCAAGTAAAAAATATAATTAATCCGTCAGCTGACGGAGAACATTGATAATTATTCAATTAGGATCTCCGGTTTCTGTCCAGGTAAATGAATAATAGCCAATATAAATGTATGCAACCAAAGGAACGATCATTGCAATAGCCATACTTGTGGTTACTTCAGCAATATATCCCATTAGCGGTGTGCACAACGACCCTCCGATAATGGCCATTACGAGAATAGATCCTCCGATTTTTGTGTTTTCTCCCAATCCTTTGATACTGAGTGCGAAGATAGTAGGATACATCAGCGACATAAAGAAGCTGGTGAGAAAGATAGCCCACATCCCGATCCATCCCGGAACTAAAACACTGAAACCAACCAGAATCACATTAATCAAACTATACCAGCCCATCAGGCGATTGGGCAGAATATGACGCATCAACCAAGTAGCTGAAAAACGTCCTAATCCGAAAGCAACCAAAGTTCCTGTCAGGAAATACCCGGCAATTTTCTCCGGTTGACTCGTATAATCCTGCACATACGGGATAAAATAACTCCAGGTTCCTACTTGTGCGCCAACATAGAAAAATTGCGCGGCCACCCCTTTCCAAAAATGAGGAAACTTTAACAGATCTCTGAACTTCCCTTTTGAACCTGTCGAATCATGTTGCTCAATTTCAAACTTAGGAAATTTTACTTTGATAATCAATACAGCCCAGATTACTGCGAACAGTGCAAGGCCAAGATATGGTCTTACCACCCGCATGGTTTCATGCTGAAGAAAACTATTATATTCTCCGGCTATTTTCATAGCGGCAATTTTTGTTTCATCAGGTTCGACTCCTGAAAAGATAAATACAGTGCCCAGCAGTACTCCGACAACCGATCCGATTGGGTTGAATGCCTGCGAAAAGTTCAACCGTTGTTCCGAAGTTTCGGGATCACCCAGCAACGCGATAAATGGATTGGCACCTGTTTCAAGAAAGGCCAATCCGGAAGCAATCACAAAAAGTGATAAAAGGAAAAATCCGTATTTCCCGATTATTGCAGCCGGCCAAAAGAGCGAACATCCCGCCGCATAAAGCAATAATCCAAAGACGATGCCTGTTTTGTAACTAAAACGCCGCATTAACATGCCGGCAGGAATCGCAAGGACAAAATAACCCATATAAAAAGCTGATTGGATAAGCCCTGCCTGAAATCGCGTTATCTCCATCGATTTCATAAATTGTTTGATCAGCACCCCATTCAGATTGTTGGGAATACCCCACATGAAAAACAGTGTAGTAACCAAAATAAGTGGGACAACACTCCTGGCAGAAATAAAACGACTCGTTTGATTTAGTGTCATTATCAGAATTTATTATTTATTCACAACCTTCATTGCAATATCGGCCCATTCCCAAAGACGTTGAGGTTTGTAGTTTACCGTAGAAATATCCTTCATAATAAATTCATAATTGCACCCTTTCGCCGCATTTTTAAAAACGGTCAGCTGTCTCTCAGCCTCTTCGGCATCCCAGGCCACAAAAATAGCAGGAGAGGGTTTGCGACTCATCACATATTTGTTACCCAGATTAATAACAGCCTTATCGATATCTACCCAGCCGCTGGTTGATACTTTACGCAAATTGGGTATGTGTGCCAGAATACCGGCTTTTGTTTCCAATGGTTCACAACATCCGTAATAGGTCAGACCAAATCTTTTCAGCCAGCGCAGGTCATGCTCAAGGGCAAATTCCCAATGCATTTCAGGTGAAACTGATGAGAAAATCTGCGCATTGGAGCATCCCCACATATTTATTGCCCTTACATGATTTGGATCAAAATTAGCACCTGGAAGTTCGCTTGTATAACCATATCCCCCTGAGCCAATTCTGGTATTATTGCAGTCTAAACTTAACAAATTTTGTGCTTCAAACTGATCCAGCTCATACATCCAGGCATCAACCATCTTTTCATAGGCAGCATGAACCATTTCGGGCCGCAAGCACAAATCCATCATGGCTTCTTCAATTCCCCACCAACGGATTAAAAAATCCCACGGAGTATACCAGATATGTGTCTGACCCACTTTTTGAACAGGGATTATTCCACTGAAAATATCCTGCATAGTGTCATAACTATTCCGGGTGGCCTTCTCCTTATAGGTGAGTTTTGGCAACTTTATTTTTTCAATATCTTCAGGTTCACTGATTTGTATTTTGAAATGGCGGGAATAGATTTCGTTATTCTCATCCGTATGGACAGTATCTACCTCTTCGACAATTCCGAAATCTGTGGTGTGGTACACAATCGGACAATCGAGATAGTCGTTGACAACCATATCGCAGGGCATATGTTCCCATTGGTAGATTGTTCTGCGCAGATTTGTCTCGAGCTCTCTGGCCCAGGGATGACTGGTCTGTAGAGTCAGTTCATCATTAACATTCATCTCATGCCACGGAATTTCATTAATCCATACCATCGGCCGTTCTTGCTTCAGGTCGTTCATTTTTTGCCATAGCAAGGCCTTTTCCTTATGGATATTCAAGGAGGCTATTTCAGCTATTTTATTGCCCAGCCGGCGCAAAACAGATTTCTCCTGTATTGTCAAAACGATCTCATGTTCCATGGGAATTTGCGGGACGTGGCTTGGGTCGTGCAGCATGGCAATTTTATTTTGAGTTATGGCTAATTTTTTTTAACGGTATTTTAACGTTGACAGAAGAGCTCAAATCTTGTTAATGATTTTTTGGCATAACATTTCCTGGTCTCTGATAAAGGGTCACTTCCTCTCCTTTCTTCAACGAGAGTTCGAAGAGTCCATCCTCAACTTTATGAATCTTTAAGGATGGCAAAGAGGAGAGAAACGTACCAGTAAATCCAGGTCTGATTATGCAGGGAGCTCCCTCCAGACTTTTAATCCTGACCCAATCAGTTTTCCCGTTATGGCGTTCAGCGCTTACCAGAAATGCCCCTTCTGTCCTCAGATCATGGAATGAAGCCTCTTTCCATTCCGCCGGTATTGCCGGAAAAATCCGGATGCGGTCACCCCAGCTCTGAAGCAGCATGTCCTGTAATGACTTGGCTGCGAACAACGAACATTCGATAACAGGTGAACCTTCGATGTACATAGTGTTGGGCATGACGAACTTTTTGTTGTTGTGATGTGCGCGCAGGTGTTCAAGTGCTTTATCTCCGTTGCCCATTGATGAATAAAGAAGCGAGGCGGCAGCGCTGGACCAGCCAAATATCTGTTTGCCGCCCTCCACAGTAAGCCAGTGTGTGAGGGTTTTCTCAACCAGTTCCTTATTATCAGGCTGTTCGACCGACAGCATGTGCAACGGCCATACCATCAACAGATGCGACCAGTGCCGATGTGATCTGGCAAAAGGGACAGTTGCACCTATCATAAAACCATTCTCATTTTGCGGGTAGGCAACAAGGTCATGCAAAATGCGCTCCCATTCCAGCTTTTGAGGATCTTTAAATCCATAGCGTC
>JBAXOA010000130.1:0-11347 GCA_037133495.1 Mariniphaga sp.
GACGTCAACCAGAAACTCTAAATGAATGCCACAATTTCTGTTGTATGCTACAAGTACAAATCCCTTAAAAATGGTGAAAGTCCAATAATGCTTCAGGTGAGCCAAGCAGGTAAACGAAAATATCAGAGTCTTGGTATATCTGTTAATCCTGTTTACTGGGACTTCACAAAATGCAAACCCAAGCCTAACTGTCCTAATGGTGAGTTTAACCGTATTTACCTTTAATAAAACCAAGTAAAGTTCCAATTCCGTAATTCAAATGGACAAGAAAAATTACGTAAGTACATATAGGAATGAATCTAATCTTGTATTTCGAAAATCTTTTTGCTGCGGAAATAATCACCATTAAAAAGTAAATAGTTACGAGTAATAGCAGTGCATATTCAAAAAATGAGTAAAAAATGGAGAATGAAATACCTGCGGCTAACATCAACAGGTATACCAATGGAATAATATGTCTGAAACTCACTGAATTTTTTGAAACTCTTAAAAGTATACCAATTGAGAATCCGGTACTGAAGAATTTTCTTTGGAAAGATTTTAAATCGGCCGGTCCATAATAGTGAGATACAATTCTTGGGTCAAATAAAATCTTATAACCAAGCTTTCTAATCCTTGTATTATACTCAATATCTTCACCTCGTGGAAGCGCCTCATTCATTTTACATACATCTTTCAATACTTTTTTTGTGAATGAACCAAAAGGAACTGTGTCTGTGACTGTGAATTTCTTGCCAACCCGAAAGGTGGCAAATCCATGACAGAATGTTGAAGCACTCACTAACGCAATTATTTTAGCCATGTTTGTGTCAGCGCCAGGCTCAATCGACAGTCGCCCGCCAACGTTACCATAGCCGTAAGATGAATGATTTTGTACACAATATCGTATGTAATCGGGATCGTAGGTGCAATGCGCATCCAGCCTGATTAACAGATCACCGTTAAAATTATCTATTCCAATGTTAAATGCTGCAGCTTGTATCTTCTTATTATTATTTATTATGGTTATGTTTGAATGATTTGCGCGAATTTTTTTTGCAATTTCTAAAGTACGATCAATGCTTCCTCCATCAACAATGAATATTTCAATTATATTGGAATAGTAGGTTTGACAAAATAAAGAGTTTAAACACATTTCGATGTGTTTTTCTTCATTTAACGTTGGAATCACAATGGAAATTGAGAGTGTATTTCCCATTAAAATGTGTGTTTGTATACGAAGGATGATATACAGAGAGGGGTTCGCAAAATCAAAAATCAGCCAGCATCCAGATAATTACTCTGAGCATAAGCCACAGTTGTAACTAATTTAAATAAAAATAATACTAATTAATTTTCATATAAACTTTTGTCTTTCCTGCTCATAATACTTTCAGCAAATTCAATGAAATAATAATTTCCAAATTTGATTTTTAAACGCAGTCAGTTGAATTTATAACAGCCTTATTTGTAATTAAAGATAATCATAAAATGAATAATATTAATTAGTTAAGTGAGCCATTTAGTTTGGTGTGAGTTATTTAGAATGATTCTAATTGTGGAAATGCAAGTGGTGTTGGCGGAATAAGAATAGGTGTGGGTGATTCTTGAATACATGCTGGTTTGGTTGAGCTGAACAGCTATTACCTTAGGGAATAAAAATGCAAATTTTCAATTCCAGAGCGTCGTTATCTGCCTGAGGGTTTTATAAAACAAGGAATCTGCAAAACCGAATGGGCTAAACCATCCAAAGCTTGCACTGAAAGCTTTGGAACAATTTTTGGAGAAAGTGGTTTATAATTACCGGATTTTTGGGAACTGGTGTTGGTTTGGCTTCGCTGAACAACTATTTTGGGGAAGGAAAGAAAAAAAATCTCTGAAGTGAGACGAAATTTTAGTGGGGAAAGTTTGAAGGTAAAAATTGACAGATTTGGGCTGCCAGAGTAAAAACAATCAGGCAGAGTTCCGATTACAATTCCGCGTTCACGACATTTTCATTCAATTACATCAGAGTTTACACCAGGATAGCAAACCTTGCGTAATCGTTAAAAGTTTATTTGATGAGCATATAACTGATTAGTATCACAGCAACGCCAATTGCAACCAGTATGCGGATAACTTTGATTTCAAATGCAAGGAGCTGGTCGCATTCGGCAATCTTTTCCTTTACTTTATCCGTTTCCAGGTTTAACTTCATAGCCCTTTCATAATAACTTTTTGCCGGTCTTAAAAGTTCAATCTTAAAGAAGTCATCGCCGTGTTGAATCAAATCCAAAAATTCGACTTGGGCATGGCTTGTTGTGGATTCTGAAGAATAATTTTCCATAGCAGATAGTTGATGATCTATACAAATTTAGAGAAAAAACTACAAAATCCCAATTTTATATGTTCAGTAATGTCTGAAATTCAATACTATGCATCAGCCTGACCAGAGAGGATATGCTCATCACTAACTGAACCTGTTTTTAGCGTAAACCGAAAAGTACTTCCTTTCCCTTCATGGCTCTCTACCAGTAATTTTCCACCAAGTTTTTCAATAAAATCTTTACATAATATCAGCCCCAGTCCTGATGTGGATTCTCCCATTGTACCTTGCCGATTGGTATTAACATGAAGGAGAAAAAGATTTTTAAGCATTTTCTCATCCATTCCGATGCCTGTATCCTCGATCTTTATTTCAACCTCCTGATTGGAAACCGCCTTTGCTGACACTGTTATTAAACCCCCTTTATGTGTGAACTTTACTGCATAGGTTACCAGATTGCGAATAATGAATTCCAGCATATTTGAATCTGCAAAAACCTTGAGATCTTCAGGTATGGCGTAAAATATTGTAATATCCTTTGCTTTAGCAGCTTCCAATGCCAAAACCAGACCATCCCCAATCTTGGCAATAAGTTTGAAGGACTTAGGGACAAAGAGGGTTAACCCTTGCTGCATTCGCGACCACTCCAAAAGATCTTCAAGTAACCTGAAAATATTGGTGGACGATTTTCTCATTAGAAACGCGATCTGTTGGATCTCGTCTGAGGTCATGCCCGATAATCCTTCAGACATTAACTCAGTTAGTCCTATGAATCCTCCCAGCGGACTTCGCAGATCGTGGGCAATAATTGAAATAAATTTATTTTTTTCAATGTTATTTTGTTGAAGATATTCATTTTTAAGCTGTATGTCTCTTTCTGCTTTCTTGTGTTGGGTGAAATCGACCGCGGTAATAAAACATTGTTCTCCATCTTTGGCGATCACGCCCGAAAGATAAATGTCGATTGGTTGGTTTCCGGGGATTGTAAGCACTGCTTCACAGAATGTATTGCACTGACTGCTGAATACTTTGTTCAGAAAAAGTGTAAAAATTAGTTTTGTCTGATCAGAGACAAACAAATTAAATTTTTTGCCGATTAAATCAGATCGATTATAACCAAGCATATTTGATGCGTTTATGTTTGCGTCGTTGATTTTACCTTTTCGGGAAAGTATAAAAAATGCGGAAGGCGCAATTTCGAAAAAATCTGCATATTTTTCATCAATTTCTATTACTCCTTTTCTGCCATCCTCACATTTGTCTTCCTGTGATCTCAACTTTTGCTGGTGAAAATCGCAATCAGATATTAACTTCATTGAATTGGCTGCCGGCAGAGGCCTGGAAATTCTTCTTAATCCTGAGAATTGTGAAGTGCCCGGTAATTTTGCATTGCGCTGCAGAGTGCTTGAAAGGGACATTTGAGCGCCGGTTGTTGAAGTTTTTCCAAAGGCCGTGCTGGTGGCTGAATTTGAACTTTTTCTACTCATTGAATTTGCAATTAGTGCCCGTTAAATAATCAAAAGGGAATCTTATGATCATTAGCAAAGTAGGTGAAAAATATTCTGATTCGTTTATGACAAATCGCATTAGCGTCCTCCATTTGGTACGCGTATCTCTATTTTTAATAGATGTGGCAGAAATATCAATAAGTGCGGGAAATATTTTGTATATTATTTGTATTTAGGGAGATAAGGATACCTAACCGATGCGATTAGTTTCGCGTTCAAGTTCACGTAACGTATCCATCTTTTTCTTTTGCAGAAAGCTGTGAATATCTCCAAGATGTTCTTTAACCTGTTTGTTGCCGAACTCAAAAACTTTAGTAACCAACCCGGAGAGGAAATCACGGTCGTGTGAAACCAGAATCAAAGTTCCGTCAAAATCGAGAAGAGCGCTTTTTAAAATGTCTTTTGTTTTCATATCCAGATGATTGGTTGGCTCATCAAGGATCAAGAGGTTGACTGGTTCGAGGAGTAATTTAATCATGGCAAGCCTTGTTCGCTCTCCCCCTGAAAGGACTTTGACCTTTTTAGTCATATTATCGCCCCCAAACATAAAGGCACCAAGTATATCTCTGATTTTGGTTCGGATATCGCCTTTGGCAACATCGTCAATGGTTTGAAAAACAGTAACCTCTTCGTCGAGCAGTGATGCCTGGTTCTGCGCAAAATAACCGATCATGGTGTTGTGCCCAAGCGTAAGTTTACCATCATATTCTATTTCACCCATTAATCCTTTGACCAACGTTGACTTTCCTTCTCCGTTTTTTCCCACAAATGCTACCCTCTCACCACGCTGGATGGTGAGTGAAGCATCGGCGAAGACCAGATAATCATCATATTTTTTGGTCATATCTTCAAGCACAACGGGATAATTTCCCGATCGGGGAGAGGGCGGGAATTTTAGCCGAAGGGCAGAATTATCTTCTTCATCGATCTCTACAATGGTCAATTTTTCCAGCATTTTAACCCGCGACTGAACCTGATTGGTTTTGGAATAGGTTCCTTTAAACCGGTCGATGAAATCCTGATTGTCGGCTATCATTCTGCGCTGCTCTTCAAACTGTTTGAGCTGCTGATCCCGGCGCTCAAGCCTTAAAGTTAGGTATTGCGAGTAGTTCACCTTGTAATCGTAGATACGGCCCATGGTAACTTCAATGGTGCGTGTGGTTATACTGTCGACAAAGGCACGGTCGTGCGAGATTAATATTACTGCTTTGGCACTGTTAATCAGAAACTCTTCAAGCCATTGAATCGACTCAATGTCCATGTGGTTAGTGGGCTCATCAAGCAGAATCAGGTCGGGTTTTTGAAGCAAAATTTTGGCCAGTTCAATTCTCATTCGCCAGCCACCACTGAATTCATTGGTTGGCCGTATGAAATCTTCTCTTTTAAAACCCAGTCCGAGAAGGATTTTCTCAACTTCTGCATCATAATTTATTTCTTCAATAGAATAAAATTTCTCGCTTAAAGTTGAAACCTGGTCTATTAAATCGTAATAACTTTGTGATTCATAGTCGGTTCGTGTTGACATTTCAAGATTAAGCGCTTCGATTTCGCGTTCCATTTCGAAGATATTCGCGAAAGCCTGGGCTGCTTCCTCAAAAACCGTACGATTATCCTCGGTCATTAAATGTTGTGGAAGATAGGCAATTACGGCATCTTTGGGTGCAGAAATCTTTCCGGCTGAGGCTGTTTGTTTTCCTGCAATTATCTTTAACAAGGTTGATTTTCCGGCTCCGTTTTTACCCATCAGTGCGATGCGGTCTTTGTCGTTGATAACGAACGAGATATCTTTAAAAAGTGTGGTTCCTCCGAACGCTACGGTAAGGCCGTCAACTGAAATCATATTTAAATTTTAATAAGCGGCAAAGATACTATTTTCGGGCAAACCTTTATTTGTCATTTAAAATGCGGCAACTATTTACATCAAAATATTCGACATAAAACGAAGTGTAAATCAGAATATTGAGTTTTTAGTACCAGAAAAGTCATTGATAATTACTATTTTGTGCACATTGTAAACGAGCTTTAATTTATATAAAAATTTTATCGATGCATAGAACTTCCATCAAGATTCCAAACCGATTATTGATTTGTGCCATTCTTGCTATAATATTTCTTGCCTCCTGCAGCGTTTCCCGAAAATATGCGGAGGAAGCAAAGAAGAATTATGAAAAGAATATTCTTAAATTTGAACAACAGGATAAAGCGGAGAAGGATCCGGATAATGCCATTTTTTTTGCCGGCAGCTCAAGCATCCGTTTGTGGTCGACCCTGAAATCAGATGTAGCGCCTTACCCTGTGATTCAACGTGGGTTTGGCGGTTCGAAGTTTTCTGATCTGGCTGTTTTTACAAAGCGGATCGTTTATCCTCATCAGTTTAAGGCACTGGTAATATTTGAGGCCAATGACATTACCGGTAGCTCTGCCGATAAGACACCCGAAGAAGTTGTGAAGTTGTTTAGAAATATTGTTCGAACAGTAAGAAAGAAATATTATGATCAGCCGATATTTTTACTTGAAATTACTCCTACTAAAAGCAGATGGACTGTTTGGCCAAAGGTGCATCGGACTAATCAATTACTGAAAGAATCGTGCGGCAAAATGCATAACACTTATTTTATTGATACTACAGCTTCTTATCTGAATAAAGATGGTGAACCCCGAACAGAGCTTTTCATCAAGGATTTACTTCACCAGAATCATGACGGATATCTAATCTGGGGTGATTTGATCCGAAAGAAACTTGATGAAGTATTGCCATAGTTAGCAGCTGGTTACGGGTTACGGAAGGGGTACACAGGGGTATAAAGGAGTTACGGGTGAAACGGGTTACAGGTTACTTTGTAACTCGTAACGGGTAACTTGTAACAAAAGGTACACAGGGGTACGCAGGGTTTTAAAAGAGTTACGGTGTACGGGTAACCTGTATCCATTTCGCCTGTAACCAGTAACGTTGTAACCTCCCCGGCATTATTTTTTTCATTCTTGATCCGGATATTCAGATGAGAAAAGGTTACATTTGCATTGCGAATTTACAACAATATAAACCCAATAATTTCCTATGAATACTTGGTTCGAGTGCACGGCAAAATACATCAAAATGGATGAAAACAGTCGTGAAAAAAGTGTTGGTGAAACTTATTTGCTTGATGCAATTTCATTTACCGAAGCTGAAAGTCGTATTTACAAGGAGCTTCAGACGATGGTAAGCGGTGAGTTTATGGTGACTAAAATTTCAAAAACACGTATTTCTGAAATAATTCCTTCTGATAACGGCGATCGCTGGTATAAAGCCAGAGTGGCTTTTATTACTGTTGATGAAGAAAGCGGTAAGGAAAAAAGAGTCGCACAATTTATTCTGGTTTGTTCGAATAATGTTAAAGAGGCTTATGATCAGATTATTGAGGCAATGCAAGGAATGATGGCAGATTTTGAGATCAGTGGAATCAATGAAAGTACGATTCTTGATGTATTCCCTTACCAGGCTGATAAGAACGAAGTACCCGGTCATTTAAAACCTGTTTCATCATTGTCGCCTTCGAGCGATTTTCAGGACGAACCTGATTTTGGAAAGGCTGCCGACAGTAATCACGACATAAACGACGATCTGGATCCTATTTCTGAGGAATAAAAAAACTTGAATGAAATTGAACAATATGGCTCTTCAGCTTGTTATTTCATTGTATATTTTACAAAAATTTTAAAAAAATAATCTTATGAGCACATTAGTTGGAAAAAAAGCTCCTGCCTTTAAAGCAAATGCCGTAATTAACGGCAACGACATTGTTGAGAATTATTCTCTTGAACAGTTTATTGGAGAAAAATATGTTGTATTTTTCTTTTATCCTCTTGATTTTACCTTTGTTTGTCCTACTGAACTTCTGGCTTTTCAGGAGAAATTATCTGAATTCGAAAAACGCGAAACCGCTGTTGTAGGATGTTCGGTTGATTCACAGTTTTCGCATTGGGCTTGGTTGAATACCGAGAAGAAAAACGGTGGAATAAAAAGTGTGACTTATCCGATCGTCGCAGACCTCTCCAAAACAATTGCAGAGAATTATGGTGTGCTTGCTGGAGAATACGATATTGATGAAGATGGGCAATCTGTATTTAACGGTGCACCTGTAGCTTATCGCGGTCTTTTTCTGATCGATAAAAAAGGGGTAGTTCGTCATCAATTGGTTAACGATTTACCACTTGGACGCAGTGTTGACGAGGCTTTGCGTACACTCGACGCATTGAGGCATTTTGAAGAGTATGGTGAAGTTTGTCCTGCAAACTGGCAGGAAGGGAAAGATGCCATGAAAGCTTCGGCTGACGGAGTGGCCGACTATCTCTCAAAGCACTAAAAAATCTGAATTATCACAAGTAATCAGTAATAATCACTTAAAAAAAAAGAAGTACATGAAAATCAACCGCTACGAGGACATTTCCCAGATTGAGCGAGAAGCAAAACGCGATTTCATTGACCGTCATTCAGCTTTTGTCAGTTGTGAGGGTCAGGCAGTGAAAGGTGAAAAATTTAAGGTGAAGGTTAAAATTGGAGATGAGTACAAACATCCCGACGATTTTGATCATTTCATCAACTGGATTCAATTATGGGATGGCGAGCGTATGCTGGCTAAAGCATCATTTACTGCCGGAGCCCAGGGTAGTTTGCCAAGTCAGGTGGAGGTTGATTTTTATATTGTTCCGACAAAAACCCTGAAACTGCTGGCGCTGGCCTATTGTACCAAACATGGTCTGTGGCAAAGCGACGAAAAAGTGGTGGATGTTGAGGGTTAGTCCTTTATGAAGCAAGATTATGCCTGTTTTTTACCGGAAGAAAAAGTTTAACGTTAATTAACCTTGATTAATTATAGTTATAGGTTTTCGGAGGTATATTTGTACAGTTGCTTAAGAGCAGGTTTTTTCATAGGATTTAGGTTAGTTAGGTTAGGTTAGAAGAGGGTATCGCAAGATGCCCTCTTCTTTTTTTATTCAAATAAACCATCTTCTCTTACAATCATTGCTATTGCTGAATGTGAGAGAATAAGGTATTTTTCTCCTTTAAACTCAACATCAAATCCGGCTTGAATATTTTCTTATTCCATTGCGGCCGGCGGGAGGTATAAACCCGAAGTTGTTTGAAGGTTAGGATTTTTAGGCTTCACCAGCACTTTGTCTCCTACCATGATGATCTTTTCAAGATCTTTCTCATCAAGATTCAGCGTCATTTTTAATTGTTCCAATTTATTGTTCCGAAAAGATTCCTACTTCATGATTTCAACACTCCGTTTAACGAAATTATTCAGTGCTTCGCCTCGTAACATATTGTTTGCCAATAAGGCCAGATCAACCAGCTGTTTCGCTAATTTATTTTCAGCTCCAAAAGTTTCCAGTTTTTTACGCTTTAACTCTTCCAGTTCCGAAATTTTATTTTCGGTTTCTTTGAGAAGGTCTTTTTCCTCTTGCGGAACTTCGTCGTCTTTCTTTCCTTCTTTTAGTTTCTTAAGGGCCTCTTTTTCTGATTTATACTTTGAAATTTCCATTAAAGCCGGAGCTAGTTCGTCGCCGAGCTTCTCATGCTTTTCTGCAATTACCCGTTTTATCAGGGGATGGGAAATATTGACCACCAGGTTATAACTGTCAGGAAGGTCACCGTAGAAACTCATCCCGCTTTGCATCTTCGACATATCCTTCATACGGCGCATAAACTCATTCTGAGTCACAATCATTGGGGATTCATCCTCGCCAAGATCTTGAAAGTCGATGATAAACTGACCACGATCAGATGGAGTAATTGCTTGAAATACAGGACTTAACTCGTTTTTCTCATCCAGTGAAAGAGCACTTTCCTTACTGTTTTCCTTTGAAATCAATTTATCGGCAACATCAGAATCGACACGTACGAAATGTTTGTCCGGAAATTTTTGCTCAAAATGGTTGAGTAATGGAGTTGCAAGGACATCATTCATCAACAGCACATCATAGCCTTTGGCTTTTGCGGCCTCAATGAAGCTGTATTGCTCATCTTTGTTGGTAGAATACAGGTAAACAAGCTTCTTGTCTTTGTCGGTCTGGTTGGCACTAATGATGCTTTCGTATTCTTCCCAGGTAAATGATTTACCATCGGTATTTTGAAATACATAGAATTTCAATGCTTTGTCGTAAAATTTTTCATCTGTAAGCATTCCGTACTCGATGAATAGTTTCAGATCATTCCATTTTTCTTCAAATTCGGTTCTTTTTTCCTTGAAGATTTCAGTTAACCGGTCGGCTACTTTTTTTGTAATATGACCGCTGATTTTTTTCACGTTTGAATCGCTTTGCAGGTATGAGCGCGAAACATTCAATGGAATATCAGGTGAGTCAAGAACCCCATGGAGTAATGTGAGAAATTCAGGAACAATACCTTCCACTGAATCTGTTACGAATACCTGATTACTGTACAGCTGGATTTTATTTTTCTGAACCTCAAAATTATTTTTTAGTTTTGGAAAATAGAGAATTCCGGTCAGATTGAACGGATAATCGACATTCAGGTGAATATTGAATAGCGGTTCATCGCCGTTTGGATATAATTTATGATAAAAATCGTTGTAATCTTCATCCTTCAGATCGATTGGTTTCTTTGTCCAGGCCGGCGATATTTCATTGATTTGATTCTCTTCGGCGGTATCTTCGTATTTACCGTCTTTCCACTCTTTTTTGTGTCCAAAAACGACTGGAACAGGGAGGAATTTACAATATTTATTCAATAATTCAGTAATTCGGTTTTCTTCAAGAAATTCAACCGAATCAGAGTTGATGTGCATTATAATATCCGTTCCCACCTCTTCTTTTTCGGCATCTTCTATAGCATATTCAGGTGATCCGTCGCAGACCCAACGAACGGCACTTGAATCCTTTTTATATGATTTGGTTATAATTTCGACCTCTTCAGAAACCATAAATGAGGAGTAGAATCCAAGTCCAAAATGACCAATAATTGCATTGGCATCGTTTTTATATTTTTCGAGAAATTCATTTGCGCCCGAAAACGCGATTTGATTGATGTATTTTTCGACCTCTTCGGTGGTCATTCCGATCCCTTTATCGGAAACAGTGATTGTTTTTTCCTCTTTATTAAGACTGATTTTAACTTTTAGGTCTTCAATATTGCCTTTATATTTACCAGCCGATGCCAATGTTTTCAGTTTTTGAGAAGCATCGACAGCGTTTGAAATGATTTCACGCAAGAAAATATCGTGATCGGAATAGAGAAATTTTTTAATTATTGGAAACAGATTATCACTCGTTACGCCTATTTTACCTTTCATATTCTGTATTTTTATTGTTAATGTTTTTTAATTTTTAATTCAAAGTCAAAGCTTATGCCAAAATTATTTTGCTGACTTAGTGGCAGTAATTTTGACGAAAAAGTGCCTTTACAAGACAAAATTACACGAATTTTCAATTTATAAAAACGTAAAAGCCTCAATATTAGTATATTGAGGCTTTTGCACGGGAGGAGCGACTCGAACGCCCGACACCTGGTTTTGGAGACCAGTGCTCTACCAACTGAGCTACACCCGTA
>JBAXOA010000131.1:0-11017 GCA_037133495.1 Mariniphaga sp.
TACTCTGATGTTCATCGCTAAATACTGCTGCATAGATATTTATCCATCCAAGTAATACGAGTACCAGATAGATCAGGACGGTTATCCAGTCGAGATTAAGCCATATGCTATTGTGTGTTTTCAATCTCCGGTTTCTACTTTCATGGTTGATATTAAATCTGAATTAAACATGGCATCTTCAAAATGTTGCCTTTTAGGCGAAATTTTACCTTTAAGGTATTTTTCAATGATCAGACTGGCGATTGGTGCAGCATAGCGCGCACCCCACACCCCGTTTTCGATGTATACGGCAATTGCTATTTTAGGATTAATCTTTGGTCCAAACGCCACAAAAGCCGAATGAGCTTCTCCATGTGGATTTTGTATGGTTCCGGTCTTGCCGCAAATGATTACGCTGTCAATTTTTGCAGAGACGCGTGCGGTCCCTGCCTCTACCACTTGCTCCATCCCTTCCACAATCATTTCATAATTTTCGCGGCCTGCATCTACAGTATGCTTATCAAAATTCAGAATTTTGTGAGTCCCGTCATAATCCTGAATACTTCGAACAAGATGAGGTGAAATGTAATAACCACGGTTGGCTATCAGTGATACCATGTTGGAGAGCTGAAGCGGTGTCAACAACATTTCTCCCTGTCCAATGGATAATGACCTTATTGTGAGTGAATTCCATCGTCCGGATCCAAAATATTTATCATAATATGAAATTGTTGGAATATTCCCTGAAGTTTCAGAAAAGAGATCTCCGCCAATTCTTTTTCCAATCCCGATTTCCAGCAGATGATTTCGAAAAGCCTCCAATCCCTGGGCAGGTGTGGGATAATGATTGATCTCTGCCTTAAATGACTGCCAAAAAAAGGAGTTGCACGATTCCCTTATCGCGGATATCAACGGTAATGGTGTTTCGTGGTTATGGGTGCATTTGATAGGGGAGGAACGAGGTCCCTGACAAGAATACCTGACAGTTTGCAAAATTCCTTCTTCAAGTCCAATTAAGGCATTGGCAATTTTAAATGTTGAACCCGGTGGATAGGAGGAGTTTACTGCTCTGTTTACCATTGGTTTATAAGGGTCTCGCATCAGCATTGCGAAATTTTTTGAGCGTCCGCGACCGATAAATAATCCCGGATCGAAAGTGGGAGAACTGGCTAAAACAAGGATTTCGCCGGTTTCCGGTTCAATTGCCACAATACTCCCGACTTTTCCGGCCAGCAATCGTTCACCATAACTCTGGAGATCACCGTTCAGTGTGGAGGTCAGATTTTTACCAATCACAGCAGCTGTATCCGTCTGACCTTGTTCGAAGGAACCTTTGATCATGTTATGAGCATCGACCATCATATAGGAAATACCCTTTATGCCGCGAAGTTCTGCTTCATAAGTTTTTTCAATACCGCTTTGTCCGATATAATCACCACTTTCGTAATACTTGTTTGCGTCGATATCTTTTTGATTCACCTCACCGATGAAGCCCATTACGTGAGCAGCCATTTTGGAGGGAAATTGACGCAGCGTTCGCGCTTGAATAAAAAACCCGGGGTATTTAAAGAGCTGTTCCTGCAGTATGGCATAAGTTTGAGCAGAAAGCTGTTTTACTACCGGTGAAGGTTTGTACTTTGAATAACTCCATGCCTTTTTGATTTCGCTCGCCAGTTCCTCTTTTTCTATACCAACAATGCGGCAAAAAGACAGCGTATCAAAGGCTTTCACCTCCTTGGGTGTGATTAACACATCATAAGCAGCCTGATTAAAAACCAACAGTTTTCCATTTCTGTCGTAAATTAAACCTCTTGCAGGATAATTTACCACCCGTCGTAACACATTGCTTGCAGCTGAAATTTTATACGAGGGATCCATCACTTGCATGATGAACAAGCGAACCACAATTATCAAGGCTGTAAGCGAAAACAGGCCAATGATCAAATATTTTCGTTTACTGTAAACGTCCACTTTTTATCAGTTTAACGAGCTATTTCCGGAAAATTATAAACTGGCTCAGTACGATTAATCCGATCGATAATACTGAACTCAGAAGCACCCTCAGCAGTGTAATCAGAAAACCATCGAATGTAAAGGCTTCTATAAAAAATAGAAAAAGGTGGTGTATGATGACCATAAAAGCCGTATAACCGGCAAACCACTGAAAGCCCATATTTCGGACTCTAGGTGCAATAACTGATTCAAGAGTCTCTCTTGATGAGATTAATCCAAGAATTCCAGGTCTTATGAAGCCTGACAAAAGACAAGCTGAAGCATGAACTCCCGGAGTATTAGTGAAAATATCGACGGTTAAACCCAGTATAAATGATAAAAACAAGAGTAATGACCGTGGAGTATCAAAGGGTAACAGAATGATAAACAAGATATAGAAAAAAGGTGCTATAACTCTGGCAATCAGTATATTATTGAATATTAGAACCTGTAATAAAACAGATACAACGAATATGAGTGAATATTTAAACAGGTTAATTACCATTCTTATTTAGCGATTCCAATTGTTTAATTTCATACAGCTGTTTATTCTCAATTAAACCAACAACGACCAAATTTTTGAAATCAGCAGCTAACAGCACTTCGATCTTGTAGAAATTACTTCCGGTTCCAATAGAAAAATCGGAAATTGTTCCAATGGTGATGCCTTCGGGAAAACTCGAAGAATAACCTGTTGTGACGACAGTATCACCGTTTTGCACCGGCACATGATAGGGTATTTCGTTTAGCTGAACTCTGCGGTAATCCTTGCCATCCCAGGAAAGGGAGCCAAAGTAGTCGTTTCTTTTTATTTTAGCACTTATTTTCCACCTGCTGTTCAACATTGAAATTACTGTGCTGAAATTTTCAGAAACGCTGGTTACCAATCCAACCACCTGTCCATTGGCGATAACTCCCATATCGGGTTTGATTCCGTCGTGACGACCCTTGTTCAGGGTAATAAAATTGTGTTGCTGATTGACCGAATTATTGATTACCCTCGCAGTTGTAAAGCGGTAAACTGCTCTTACCGATGAATCTTTCGCGATTCGAGGCAGATAAATTGAATCGGAAGTGCGATAAGATCCACGATTTGTCTTTAGCAATTGATCCTGTAAGGCAGTTCTTAAAAAAGCATTCTCTTCCGCCATTTTAAAATTCACCTGCTTAAACTCGAAAATCTGAATAAATGAAGAAAATTTCTCAAACAATGTGCCTACAAAAAAATTACTTGAATCAAAGAAGGATGCGCGCTGATAATTGTTGTAAGTCACTACCATTGATAACGATAGCGTTTCCAAAAGAATAAACAACAATACTACATGGTACCGATATATGATTCTGAATAAATTCTTCATAAGCAATTTAGGAGGTGATTTTTTCCTTCCTGTTTCGCAAGTTTACCGAAGTAAAAATGCGAACTTATCAACGTTTTTAAGCGCAACACCCGTACCCCTCGCGACAGCCCTCAACGGATCGTCGGCAATGTGAAACGGAATATTAATCTTATCAAACAGTCGTTTATCTAATCCACGCAGTAACGCACCTCCGCCTGCCAGCCAGATTCCTCTGGTAACAATATCAGCATAAAGTTCCGGAGGAGTTTGTTCAAGTGCGCTAAGGATAGCTGTTTCGATCTTAGAAATTGATTTATCGAGACAATGTGCTATTTCCTGGTACGAAACTGGTACTTCAATTGGTAAGGCGGTCATTTGGTTTGGACCCCGAACGATATAATCTGCTGGTGGTTCATCCAATTCAGACAGAGCCGCTCCGACATTAATTTTAATATCTTCAGCTGTCCGTTCTCCAATTTTAATATTATGCTGGTGACGCATATACTCCAGGATGTCGGCAGTAAGATCATCACCTGCAATCCGGATTGATTTGTTGGTAACAATACCACCCAGTGAAATGACTGCAATTTCAGTGGTTCCACCACCGATATCCACAACCATATTTCCTTCAGGTGCTTCCACATCAAGGCCGATGCCAATTGCTGCGGCCATAGGTTCATAAATCATATACACATCACGTCCTCCGGCATGTTCCGAAGAGTCCCGAACCGCTCTGATTTCAACTTCGGTTGATCCGGAAGGGATGCATATCACCATCTTGAGCGCGGGAGAGAAGAATCTTTTCTTTGGATTGATCATTTTGATCATTCCGCGAATCATCTGCTCAGCAGCATTGAAGTCGGCAATAACTCCATCCTGCAGCGGACGAATTGTTTTGAGGTTAGCATGTGTCTTGCCCTGCATCTGTCTCGCTTTTTCGCCGATTGCAACCAGTTTGTCGGTCTTCATATCGATGGTGACAACAGATGGTTCGTCAACAACAACTTTCCCATTATGAATGATAATTGTGTTAGCTGTTCCAAGGTCAATGGCTATTTCCTGAGTCAGAAATGTAAATAATCCCATAATATTTTTTAATTATTTATTCTTAATCAATGTTTAAAATGTCTGAAGCCGGTAATAACCATCGACATATCATGGTTATCGCAGAATTCGACTGAAAGCTTGTCTCTAATTGATCCTCCGGGTTGAATAACCGATTTAATCCCTTCATTATTAGCTATTTCTACACAATCAGGGAATGGGAAGAATGCATCAGAAGCCATTACTGCGCCGTTTAAATCGAAACCAAAAGACTTCGCTTTTTCTATCGCCTGCCGTAAGGCATCAACCCGTGATGTTTGTCCGACACCACTGGCGAGTAATTGATTTCCCTTTGCCAGTACAATAGTATTTGATTTTGACTGTTTAACCAAACGATTGGCAAACAATAAATCATTAATTATTTTAGTGTCGGGGGCGATTTTTGTAACCGGTTGAAGATCTTCAGCTGATTCACGCTTCGAATCACGATCTTGCATGATTGTTCCGTTCAATACACTTCGGTATTGCAATGAGGTCTGACCGGTATTTTTTCTGATCAGGATGATCAGATTTTTTTTTGATTTCAAAAATTCAATTGCATCCGGTTCAAAGGCAGGTGCAATAATTACCTCGAAAAAAATCCTGGCAGCTTCCTCAGCTGTTGCCTTGTCAATTGTTCCGTTTGTAACAAATATACCACCGTAGGCAGATACCGGATCTCCGGCCAGTGCAGCATGATACGATTCAAGAACCGTAGCACGGGACGCACATCCGCAAGCATTATTGTGTTTAAGTATTGCAAAGGTAGTATCTGTAAATTCATCGATTAAATTGACTGCCGCATCTATATCAAGCAAATTGTTGTAAGAAATCTCTTTGCCGGCTAACTGATCAAACATTGCTTCGAAATTTCCAAAGAAAACGCCTTTCTGATGTGGGTTTTCTCCATATCGCAACTGTTTTGCAGAATTGAAACTTTGTCTGAAATGTGCTGGCCATTCACCTGCAAAATAGTTGTAAATGGCTGAATCGTAATGTGATGATGTTGCAAAAGCCGCAACGGCATAACCCCGGCGTTCTGCTAATGTTGTCAATCCGCCACCGGATTCAAGAATTTCAAGTAATGAGGCATACTGCGCCTGATGGGAGATAATGACCACATCATTAAAGTTTTTGGCTGCTCCCCTGATAAGTGAGATTCCGCCAATATCAATTTTTTCAATGATATCAGCGTCAGAAGCACCGGAAGCAACCGTTGCTTCAAAGGGGTATAAATCTACAATAATCAGATCAATTTCGGGGATGTTATATTGGGCAAGCTGAGCAATATCGCCCTCATTTTCGCGGCGGGCTAAAATTCCGCCAAATACTTTAGGATGCAGTGTTTTAACGCGGCCACCAAGAATTGAAGGGTAAGTTGTCAGGTCTTCAACTGCGGTAACAGCCACATTCAAACTTTCGATAAAATCTTTTGTTCCTCCCGTTGAATATAATATAACGCCTAGATTTTCAAGTTTATTAATGATTTCGTCAAGTCCATCTTTATGGTATACGGATATTAAAGCAGATTTAATTTTTTTCAATTCGCTCATTATAAATTTCTTAATAATTTTTTGCAAAGCTAATAAAAAACCTTCAATTTTCCGGAGCTATTCCTTTAGGGATTTAGCATATTTTTATTAATTCATTTTTTATTAATAAGCGATGCAATGTAAATAATTCCTACTTTTAAAAAGTATAAAATCATGTCTATGTTAATTATCCGGCTAATTATTGAAAGTTTTAGATTTGCTTATACTTCTTTGGTAGTAAATAAGTTACGGACTTTTCTTTCATTGCTTGGGATTACGATCGGGATTTTTTGCATCATCTCAGTTTTCACAGTTATTGATTCTCTTGAAAGGACCATCCGCGATAGCATGTCGAAATTGGGTAGTAATGTGATCTATGTTCAGAAATGGCCCTGGACTCCGCCTCCCGGTGAGTCGGAATATCCTTGGTGGAAATATCTGAACCGACCCATACCCAATCTCTTTGAAACGCAGGAAATTCTTCGCCGATCGGGCTTATCGCAATATGTAGTTTATAATTATGGTTTTAACCGTACCATCAAGAGCGGTAGCAGCAAAGCCGAAAATGTTGATATTATTGGGGCATCAAATGGATTAATTGAAACCTGGAGTCTGAAAATATCAAAAGGAAGGCCTCTTACAGAAGAGGAGATTAATTCGGGAGCGAATTTTACAATGCTTGGCTCCGATATTGCCGAACAGTTATTTCCAGGCGGATCGCCGATAGGGCAATCAGTAAAAATACAAGGCTTTACCCTTTTTATCGTTGGCGTTTTTGAAAAAATGGGAGACGATATTTTTGGTACAAGTATGGATAAGCGTGTATTAGTTCCGGCAAAATTTGCTTCACGTATTGTCGATCCGCGCATGGAAATGGGCCAGAGTATTATTGTAAAGGGGAAACAAGATGTTCCTGCCGCACGACTTTCAGAGGAACTGGAAGGCGTAATGCGCTCTATAAGAAGAATTAAACCTTCGCAGGAAAACGATTTTGCGTTGAACGAAGTAAGTCTTCTTTCTGGTCAGCTTGATAGTATTTTTAAAGTTTTTAACATCGCAGGCTGGATCATTGGTGGATTTGCAATTCTGGTAGGCGGTTTTGGAATTGCGAACATCATGTTTGTATCGGTAAAAGAGCGCACTAAAATCATTGGGTTGCAAAAAGCCCTTGGCGCAAAAAGCAGGTTTATTTTACTTGAATTTCTTTTTGAAGCCAGTGTTCTCTCTTTGATCGGAGGTGCAATCGGGCTGCTGATTATCTATTCGTTAACTTTTGCGGTCAGCAAAGCATTTGATTTTAATTTAGTTCTTTCCATTGGGAATATTGTTACCGGGCTCGTTATCAGTATTGTGATTGGTTTAATAGCCGGGGTTGTTCCTGCACGCACCGCAGCTCATTTGGATCCGGTAACCGCTATGAATGCAGTGTAAGCCATAACAGTGTATTCAAACTAAAACATAATAGCCACTTATCCAATCATCAATTTCTCGATGTTATTGGTTAAATCAATAAACTCAGCTACTGACAGCTGTTCAGGGCGTCTGGTCAATAATACGGCATCCAGCTCTTCGATACGCGGAGTAAGGCCTTTTAGGCTGTTTCTGAGCATCTTGCGTCTTTGATTGAAAGTCTGTTTAACCACTTTAAAGAAAAGCGTTTCGTTGCATCCTAAATCTGTTCGTCCGTTTGCAGTAAGTCGTATAACAGCTGATTGTACTTTTGGTGGCGGATCGAAAACATATTCCGGAACATCGATCAGGTATTCAATATTATACCACGCCTGAAGAAAAACGCTTAAAATACCATAAACCTTTGAACCAGGACCTGAAGCGATTCGTTTGGCGACTTCTTTTTGAAGCATACAAACTACTTCAGGTATTAATTCTTTATTTTCGAGAACTTTAAAGAATATTTGAGAGGAAATATTATAGGGTAAGTTCCCGATTAGTGCAAATGGCTGATCCGAAATTTTAGCTGCAAGATCAAGTTTAAGAAAATCGCCTTCGATAATCCGGTCTTTGAGTTGAGGAAAGTATTTGTGGAGGTAATCGACTGATTCGTGGTCAATTTCTATGACGTAGGTTTCATAATTTTCATTCTCAAGAAGGAAATTGGTCAATACTCCCATGCCCGGACCGATTTCAAGTATCCGGCTGACATTGGCGGCCTTCAGACTGTTAACAATCTCTCGTGCGATGTTTTTATCGGTGAGAAAATGTTGCCCTAAATTCTTTTTCGGCCTTACTAGCATGCTTTTCTGTTTTTGAAATAATGAGAACCTGCGAAGTAATAAAATATATGGCTTCCAGCATTCGCAGGCAAAAGTACATAAATGTTATGGGTTTATAATTGAAAAAAAATGTGTTCAGAAGTTATACAATACTTTATCCCGCTGGTATCCGGGTAATTTTCAACTGCTGCGTGATTTTATTCCGTTTATTTAAATAAACAATACAAGGATAAATTCTACTTTTACACCAAACAATATTATACTGTGTCACTATTAAATACTGAATTTTTTATTGCCCGACGAATTTTTTCGGCCAGAGGAACCTCCGGGAAGTTCTCTGAATCAATTGTTTCGTTTGCCGTATTTGGAATAGCATTCGGCTTATTTGTAATGATCCTTTCTGTAGCCATCGTGACAGGGTTCAAAAAGGAAGTAAGAAATAAAGTGATTGGTTTTGGCTCACATATTCAGGTAGTTAACTTTGATTCTAATTCTTCATACGAAACTATTCCTGTATCCAAAGATCAACCCTGGCTCGGGGATCTCAGAAAGATGAATGGGATTAAAAGTGTTCAGAGCTTTGCGACCAAACCAGGAATAATTAAGACTAATGATGAGATTCATGGAATTGTTCTAAAAGGGGTTGGAGCCGATTTTGACTGGTCGTTTTTTAAAGAAAATCTGGTCGAAGGGTCGATTTTTACTGTTACAGATAGTTCCAAAACAGATGATGTGCTGATTTCAAGGCAAGTGGCTTCATTACTTCAGCTTAAGGTTGGCGATCCGCTCTACACTTATTTTTTAAATGAAGACACCAAGGTGCAGAAAATGCGTAAATTTCGAATTTGCGGTATTTTTCAGACCAGTCTTGAGGAGTTTGACCGGTTATTTGTTCTTGCTGATATTTCGCATGTCAGAAAATTAAATGATTGGAATTCTGATCAGATCAGCGGATTTGAAATTTCAATTAATGATTTCAATAAGCTCCAGCCCATTACTCAAAGAATTCGTCATCTGACCGTAAGTTATTCAAAAGAGAATGAATCAGTACTTCGGCCAATCCCCATTACTTCTAAATATCCTCAGATTTTCGATTGGCTAAACCTGCTGGATATGAATGTTTGGATTATTCTCGTTCTGATTATTCTGGTGGCAGGTTTTAATATGGTTTCCGGATTGTTGATTCTGATTTTGGAGCGTACCACTATGATTGGCATATTGAAAGCTGTCGGCTCTGAGAACTGGAGTATACGGAAAATTTTTATTTATATCTCCTCTTTTCTTATTCTGAAAGGGATGTTCTGGGGTAATATTGCCGGAATCGCCTTTTGCATGATTCAATCTGAATTTGGGATTTTCAAGCTTGATGCCGGTTCGTATTACCTCAGCACGGTGCCGGTCAATTTGAAAATCTCCTATCTTCTGATGCTTAATGCGGGTACTATTCTTATTACTTTTACAATGTTGCTGGTTCCATCGTGGTATATCTCGAGCATCGAACCAGACAAGGCGATTCGATTTGATTGACCGATTATTTTTTAATTAATGTAAGCTTTGTCGAAATGATTTCAATATTTTAGTATTATTGCACTGCAAAAAACGATAAATTTTTATCTATGAAACTCTTTATTCCGGAAAATTATAAATCGAAGCTTGATCTTAAGCAAACTGAAAAGGCCATTAAATTTGTAAAGGATTTTTTTCAGGAAAGCCTTTCTGCTGAATTGCGTCTGCGTCGGGTCACGGCACCTTTATTTGTATTGCAAGGTACAGGCATTAACGATGACCTAAATGGTGTTGAGCGTGCAGTGACTTTTGCGGTGAAGGAAATGAATGATGCAAAGGCCGAAGTTGTTCATTCGCTGGCCAAGTGGAAGCGGCTGATGCTGGCTCAATACGGAATACCTGCCGGTTACGGAATTTATACTGATATGAATGCTATTCGGGCAGACGAAGAACTTTCCAATATTCACTCCTTATATGTTGATCAGTGGGATTGGGAAAAAGTGCTGACACCGAAACAACATAATCTTGACTATCTGAAAAAAGTGGTTACTCAGATCTATGCGGTATTGCTTCGTACTGAGTTTATGGTTTACGAAAACTATCCTGCAATTAAACCCTTGCTTCCTGAGGAGATCTATTTTGTTCATTCTGAGGAGTTAGTGCAACGCTATCCTAAGCTTACTCCAAAGGAGCGTGAGCATGAGATTTCGAAAGAGCACGGTGCTGTATTCATTATCGGTATTGGAGGTGTTCTTTCCAATGGTGAAAAACATGATGGGCGCGCCCCCGACTATGACGATTGGACAACGGATAATACGGAAGGTTATAAAGGACTTAATGGCGATATTATAATCTGGAATCCGGTATTGCAGCAATCACTCGAAATCTCATCGATGGGTATCCGTGTAGACAAAGAGGCGCTGTTAAGGCAGCTTACGATAACAGGTTTAACTGAAAGAAAAGAACTCTTATTTCATAAAAAGCTTCTGAAAGATGAATTGCCAATGTCGGTTGGTGGTGGCATAGGGCAATCACGACTTTGTATGTATTTATTACGCAAAGCGCATATTGGTGAGGTTCAGGCCAGTCTTTGGCCGGAAGAAATGATCAGACAGTGTCTGGAACGCAATATTTTTATGGTATAATACAATTTGCCAATTCGACAATTTGCCACTTATGCAATTGATATTGGGAAGGTGAGAAGATGAGATTAGAGGTAAGTTCTTATCGAAAAATTAAAATCCCCATTATGTTACGGCATATGGGGATTTTTAGTACTTTTGCGCCACAATTAAGCTGGCCCAATAGCTCAATTGGATAGAGCAACAGCCTTCTAAGCTGTAGGTTTCTGGTTCGA
>JBAXOA010000132.1:0-11000 GCA_037133495.1 Mariniphaga sp.
ATCCCCATACCACAAGAATTTTACCAGTTTTATTTTGAAGGAAGCTCTTTTATAACACTTGTTACAGGAACCCGTTCGCCATTTTTGTAGGCAGCTACGTATGCTCCTTTTGCACCTTCAATAATTAGCTGATTTTTAAGTAATGCCGCATCTTTATATTCGGTGAAATTCCCAATTGTATAAACTTCATTTTTCTTTGAATCAGTATATTTGTCAATCTTTCTTAATTTGGACAACTTAGCATATTTAGTCTTAAAGACAGGTGTTATTTTTCCTTTTGGAAAAGATCCAATCTGAACTTTAAAAACAATTTTATCCTTAATTAATAATGGTGGATCCGTTTTAACCGGTTGGTTTTCTGTTTTTGCATCTTCTGTAACTGGCATTGCAACAGCTATTTCAACCGGGGTAACTTCCGTTTTTTTCTTCTCGCTCAGTAATCGCTCTCCCCTGGCTTGTTCTCTTTGGGCTATTTCCTGAATAAATGTGGCCATGGCATCGACTCCGGCTTTCTCCCAATATCCTGATTCCTTTACTCTTGCCTGTTCGAAGTATTTTTCCCTTTCGCGTAGTAATTGATAGGATAACTGTTCTGCCTCAACAATCCTTTGAACAAGACCTATCCTTGCTGTAACATTGTGTGTTTCCTCATGAGCTTTTCGCAGAATATCGGTATTTTTGACGATTGAGTCATTTTTACCAGTTGCAATCCATGCCTTTGTAAAAAGTATTTTGGCAGCTTCACTTCTGAAATCTGTAATGCTGTGATAGGTTAACTGATTGTTTATGGGGAAATTAAACCATTCTGATTTAAGTGAATCAGGAATAGGAAAATTTTTTTCATCCGGCAGGGATACCGGCACTTTTAGCGTGTCACCAAAAACTTTCTTTTCATCTCCCTTATCAACTTTAAACGGGTTGATCCGCTTCATGCAAAGATCAAGGTATTTATCATATTCAAGCTCACGCCGCTCTTGCTTGCTCCCGTTATATCGTTTATAAAAATCGATAGCCTCTGACCAGTTTTCCAAGGCATGAAAATAATTACCCAGGTAAAAACTGGAATTAGCCGGTGTCTTGTCAACTACTGCATTAAGCAAGGCCTCTTTTGTTGCTGTCTCATAAAGATTATTCTTGAGCAATGTAACTCCATAGTAATAATTGTACATCGCGTTGTCAGGAGATTTATTGATAAGCCGGGTGAAGAGAGGTAAAGCTTTTTCATAATTTCCTTCTTTGAAATATTCTATTGCAAGTGATTCATTTACAAGCACCTCCTGTGAGATTGCCGGAATTGAGCATAGCAGATATAGACTCGAAATAAGGAAATAAACTGCGCTTTTATAAAAAACATTCATGATAGTGATTCAAAAATTATCAGGAGCTAAAATTATACATTTTAGTGGATTAATCTTCCTTTTAACAAATATTTATCCGTTTTTATATTCTCCTTTTTAAGACCATATTCTTATTATTGTTATATTTGTGTAATGATAATATGTATTTCTTCTTCTTGTGTTATGAATTAAAAATGCAGGGATTTGACCTCGTAATTAAAACTTTTAGCATCCGGATATTTAAAATAAATAATTTGTAAATGAAACAGTTAGTTGAAGGAATGGCTGCGCCGGATTTTTCCGGTATAAACCAAAACGGAGAGGTAATCTCGCTCTCCGGATTTAAAGGAAAAAGATTGATTTTATATTTTTATCCAAAAGACAACACCCCTGGCTGTACAGCTGAATCGTGTAATTTAAGTGACAATTACGAATTTTGGATTTCGAAAGGTTATGAAGTTGCAGGCATTAGTCCTGACAGTGCTGCATCTCACACAAGTTTTATAAAAAAGTTTGGTTTGAAGTTTAATCTGATTGCAGATACCTCCAAAGAAATTCTGGAGGCTTATGGTGTCTGGGCAGAAAAAATGAACTATGGAAAGACTTATATGGGGGTTGTGCGCACCACTTTTGTTATTGATGAAGAGGGAATTATTTTGAAGATATTTAAAAAGGTAGATACAAAAGAACATACCAGTCAGATCGTTAATGATTTATTAATTAAGTAATTACATATATTTTATTATGGCAAAAGAAGACGCGAAATCGGTGAATAGCGAAAAGTTAAAAGCCCTGCAGCTTACAATTGAAAAAATTGAAAAGAGCTATGGAAAAGGCTCAATTATGAGAATGGGGGATAAACCAGTTGATGATGTCGCGGCCATTCATTCGGGCTCAATCGCATTGGATTTGGCAATGGGTATCGGAGGATATCCCAAGGGTCGTGTTATTGAAATATTTGGTCCTGAATCTTCAGGCAAGACCACTCTTGCAATACATGCCCTAGCGGAAGCTCAACAAGCTGGTGGTATTGCTGCATTTATTGATGCTGAGCACGCATTTGATCCTACTTATGCTCAGAAATTAGGCGTTGATATTAATGAACTGCTCATTTCGCAGCCGGACAATGGAGAACAAGCGCTTGAGATTGCCGATAGCCTTATCCGGTCAGGTGCCATTGATATTATTGTTATCGACTCTGTTGCCGCCCTTACACCTAAAGCAGAAATAGAAGGTGAAATGGGTGATTCTAAAATGGGTCTTCAAGCCCGGCTGATGTCGCAAGCACTTCGTAAGCTTACTGGAAGTATCAGCAAGACAAAGACATGCGTAATTTTCATTAACCAATTACGTGATAAAATCGGTGTAATGTTCGGAAATCCTGAAACAACAACCGGTGGTAATGCCTTGAAATTTTATGCCTCTGTCCGTCTTGATATTCGTAGAATCGGACAACTTAAAGATGGTGATGAAGTGCAGGGAAGTCATACCCGGGTAAAAGTGGTTAAAAACAAAGTAGCTCCGCCTTTCCGCAAAGCTGAATTTGATATCCTTTACGGCGAAGGAATTTCGAAAATTGGTGAAATTATCGATCTCGGCGTTGAAATTAACCTGATTAAGAAGGCAGGATCGTGGTTTAGCTATGGTGAAACTAAGCTGGGTCAGGGTCGCGAAGGAGTGAAATCACTCTTAAGAGACAATCCTGAACTGATGGAAGAGCTTGAATCTAAAATACTTGCAAATTATACTCCTGCATTGGACAAATAAATAGTTTCGAACTTATTAAGAAATCTGAATCGGAAATTTTACGGTTCAGATTTTTTTTTGGACTTTTGTGCACACAGTTGGATTACAAATTTAAAAAGAATCCTTATGAAAATATTGAAATTTGGAGGAACTTCGGTTGGTTCTGTCGAAAATATAAAAAGAATAGGCGAAATTGTTCTGAATCAGCAAGATAAAATCATTGTTGTGGTTTCTGCCTTGGGCGGAGTAACTGATCAGCTGCTGTCTGTAGCTCAAAAAGCAGCCTCAGGAGTGGTAGTAAATGGTGAACTAACTGATATACAGATACGTCACGCGAATATTATTGGTGGCTTGTTTAATACTCAGATGGCTGATGCTTCCATACTAGCATTGAAACCACTCTTCGATGAACTCGAAAAGATCATTCAGGGTGTTACTCTTATTGGCGAACTCACCCCAAAAACGCTTGACAAGATTCTTGGATTCGGAGAGCGGCTATCATCTTTATTGATTAGCCGTTATTTAAATGTTCCGCTGATCGATAGCCTGGCTGTTATTCGTACTGACCGCAATTTTGGCAAGGCAAATGTAGATTTTGAGACTACTTACTCACTGATCTCAGCCGCTTGTTCGACAATTACCCGGCATGCTGTGGCACCAGGATTTATCTCCTCCGCGTCTGATGGCTCAATGACCACATTGGGACGGGGCGGATCTGATTATACTGCTTCATTATTTGCAGCTGCTGTAAATGCGAAACAATTGGAGATATGGACAGATGTTGATGGCTTTATGACTGCCGATCCACGTGTGATCAGTAAAGCGTACACTATTCCAATGCTTACTTATTCTGAGGCAATGGAACTTTCGTATTTTGGTGCCAAAGTGATTTATCCGCCTACGATTTTACCGGTCTATCAAAAAAATATCCCTATTTACATCAAAAATACCTTGAACCCTGAGGGGGAAGGAACTTTAATCTGTCAGTCGGAAGGAATTGGGAAAGACCATCCGATCAAAGGAATCTCTTCAATTTCAGGAATCTCACTGTTTACGATTCAGGGTTTGGGGATGGTCGGAGTAACAGGTATTTCAATGCGGCTTTTCGGGGCGCTGGCCAAAAAAGAAATCAATGTTGTTCTTATTTCTCAGGCATCGTCCGAAAATTCGATAAGTTTCGCCATTGACTCACATTTTGCCGACATCGCTACCGAGGCCATCTCAATTGAATTTGAACGTGAAATTGCGTCAGAAAGGATTAATAAACTGACTTGCGAGAATGAACTCTCGATTGTTGCCATCGTTGGTGAAAATATGAAACACTCTGCCGGTATCGCTGGGAAATTATTTCATACGATTGGAAAAAACGGGATAAACGTTGTCGCTATTGCACAGGGCGCTTCGGAGCAGAATATTTCATGGGTCGTTAAAAATTCTGACCTTCGGAAAACACTCAATGTCGTGCATGAGGCATTCTTCCTTTCCCCATATGTTGAATTAAATATTTTTCTGGTTGGAATTGGCACTGTAGGACGCGATTTATTGGAGCAAATCAGGCGGCAGCAGGAAAAATTGAAAAAGGAACATCGGCTCAAGCTGAAACTCGCCGGAGTTTCGAATTCCAGAAAGATGATATTCGACCGCGAAGGAATCGAAGTTTCAGCACTTAAATCTTTGATGGAAACATCTGAAATAAAATCAGATTTAGGGTTATTTTGCGAGACTATGGTTGAGATGAACATGTTTAACTCCGTATTTGTTGATTGTACAGCAAACGCGAAAGTCGCCGATCATTACCTCTTCGTTCTGGAGAATTACATATCGGTGGTGGCTGCAAATAAAGTAGCTGCATCGTCAGAATACAGCCGCTACCGGGCATTAAAGGAAATGGCAGCAAAACATGGTGTTAAATTTTTGTTTGAGACCAATGTTGGAGCTGGTCTTCCTTTGATTTCAACGATAAACGATTTAATGCGTTCAGGTGATCGGATAGTTCGGATTGAAGCGGTGTTGTCCGGAACACTCAATTATATTTTTAACACGCTCAGCAAGGATATTCCATTTAGTAAAGCCGTTAAAATGGCCAAAGAGATGGGTTATGCAGAACCCGATCCCCGGATTGATTTAAGTGGAATTGATGTGATCCGAAAACTAGTGATCCTGGCTCGTGAATCTGGGTATAAAATTGAAAAAGAGGATGTTGTTAATAATTCCTTTCTTCCTGAAAAGTATTTTAATTCAACTATGGAAGAGTTTTGGAGTACAATCAGCGAAATGGATGCGGAGTTTGAGTCTCAGCGTATTGTTCTGGAGGCCGGAAAGCAGAAATGGCGTTTTGTCGGTATAATGGATGAAGGAAAAGCCTCAGTTTCGCTTGAAATCGTTGATCCCGGTCATCCGTTTTATGATCTGGAAGGAAGTAACAACATTGTTTTGTTAACCAGCGAGCGTTACAACGAATATCCGATGCTGATCAAAGGCTACGGCGCAGGGGCTGCGGTAACTGCCGCAGGGGTTTTTGCCGATCTGATCAAGGTGTCAAATATATAATGTTTAGTAATTAATTTTTGCATGAAACACCTATGAAATATATTGTTATTCTAGGCGATGGGATGTCTGACCAGCCAGAGATTGAATATGACGGACTTACCCCGTTGATGGCTGCTAATATTCCCAATATTGACCGTCTGGCAGCTATGGGCCGCTCCGGATTATTGAGAACAATTCCCGAAAGGCTCCATCCGGGAAGTGAAGTGGCCAATCTTGCAGTTCTTGGCTATGATGTTGAGGCTGTTTTTGAAGGTCGTGGTGTGATTGAAGCTGCAAGCATTGGAGTACATCTTGACGATGGAGACCTTGCATTGCGATGCAATCTGATTTGCATATCAGATGAAAAAATAAAGAATCATTCCGCCGGACATATTTCTACTCCTGAGGCAACAGAATTGATCAATGTTCTGAACCACGAACTTGGAAACGAAAGGGTTAAGTTCTATACCGGAGTTTCGTATCGTCATCTTCTTGTAATAAAAGGCGGAAATAAGTCATTGAACTGTACCCCGCCTCATAATGTACCCGGATTTCCGGTAGCTGATGTCCTTCCTTCGGCTGCCAACGCATCAGGAGAAGAGACAGCACAGCTTTTACTCGATTTGACTCATAAATCCAGACAGCTACTTGAAAATCACCCTGTTAATATTAAGCGTAAGCAAGAAGGAAAAGATATGGCCAATGCAATTTGGCCATGGTCGCCGGGTTATAAACCCTCGATGAAAACGTTGAAGGAGATGTTTGGAATTAAAAGCGGTGCGGTGATCTCTGCTGTCGATCTGATTCAGGGTATTGGCGTTTATGCCGGTTTGGATGTGATTAAAGTTGAAGGAGCAACAGGTTTATATGATACAAATTATGAAGGGAAAGCAATAGCCGCAATTGAAGCCATAAAAACCCACGACTTTGTTTACCTTCATGTTGAGGCAAGCGATGAAGCTGGTCATGAAGGAGATTATGATCTGAAATTGAAGACCATAGAATATCTCGACAGCCGAATCGTGAAATATCTTGTCGATGAGATAGCCAAGATGGATGAACCGGTCGCTTTAGCTGTGCTTCCTGATCATCCAACTCCCTGGAAACTGAAAACGCATACCCGTGATGCGGTTCCTTTTTTAATTTGGTTTCCCGGTATTAAGTCTGACAGTGTGCTTCATTATGATGAACTTTCTGCGACTAAAGGCAGTTATGGCGTATTGGAGAGCCGGCAATTTATGCTTGAATTATTAAAGAATGATAATAATTAATTGAAGCCCCGGTAAAAAGCCAATTACATTCATTACACCCATGAATCTGCGCTTTGCAAATGCGAATGAAGCGTCCACAGGTGTTACATCGGGCAATTAAAGAAATTATATACACATGAAATATTACAGTACTAACCATAAAACTCCTGATGTAACGCTTGAATTAGCCGTGACGCAGGGATTGGCTGCCGATCGGGGATTGTTTATGCCCGAAAGGATCAACCCGATGCCGGATCAGTTTTTTCACGAAATCAGTTCGATGAGTTTTCAGGAGCTCTCATTTGAGGTTGCAAAAAAATTCTTTGGTGAGGATATTCCCGAACCAATCCTTAAAAAGATTGTGTTCGACACACTGAATTTTGATACACCGTTGATCAATATAAGCGAGAATATTTATTCACTCGAACTTTTTCACGGACCAACATCAGCGTTCAAAGATGTTGGAGCCCGCTTTATGGCACGTCTTTTATCCCATTTTCTGGGAAAAGAAAAGAAGATCGTTCATGTGCTGGTTGCAACTTCGGGTGATACCGGCAGCGCAGTAGCCAATGGATTTTTAGGTGTCGCCGGAATTCAGGTTCATGTGCTTTATCCTAAAGGCAAAGTGAGTGAAATTCAGGAGAAACAGTTCACAACTTTAGGACAGAACATTACAGCACTTGAGATAGACGGAACATTTGACGACTGTCAGGCATTGGTGAAATCGGCGTTTATGGATGATGAGATTAAGAATAAAATCACCATTACATCAGCTAATTCTATTAATGTTGCGCGGTTTCTGCCACAGTCATTTTATTATTTTAATGCCTGGGCTAAACTGGAGGATAAATCAAGGAAAGTCGTTTTCTCTGTCCCAAGCGGCAATTTTGGAAACATTACAGCCGGCCTCTTTGCTAAAAGAATGGGTCTGCCGGTCAGCAAATTTATCGCTGCCAATAACTTGAATGATATCGTTTTCAATTACCTGACTACCGGTATTTACGAGCCTCGTGCTTCGGTTTCGACCATTGCCAATGCTATGGATGTTGGTGATCCCAGCAATTTTGCACGCATATTGGATCTTTATCGGAACGATCATCAGGCTATTTCGAATGATATTACCGGTACAACCTATTCGGATAACGAAATCAGGGAAACTCTTTTATCGGTCTATCGATCAACAGGATATTTACTTGATCCTCATGGCGCAGTTGGTTACCGTGCTCTTGATGAACTGTTGGATGAAAGTGAAACAGGTATCTTTCTCGAAACTGCGCATCCTGCAAAATTTACCGAAACAGTGGAGGAAGTAGTCGGCAAAGGAAAAGTCCCAATGCCTGAAAAATTGCAGAAATTTATGAAGGGAGAGAAGGTGAGCATTAACTTGCCGTCAATTTACGCAACATTCAAAGAATATCTTGCCGGATTAAGTTAGTTTTCTTCAATTTCTGCATGATTTTTGTATCACTTTTTTAAAGTTTTAATACCTTTAATTTGGAATTTTAAATTTAAAGCCATGAAAGTGATAACAAGATTCTTTAAATTATTCATTCCTGCCTGTGTCGGTCTTGGAATGATTGTAACGTCATGTCGCCATGACGATAATTATTTTGCTGTTGGTGATTTCCTGGTGTCCTTCGGTACAATTGAGAAGAAGAGTTCTGCAACGAATGATTACGTCATTCACCTTGATAATGGCAATCAGGTTATACCTCTCTCTACTTCGGCCCCTTGGTTTCAAGTCAATGATAATCAACGGGTTTTGGTTGATTTTAATCCTTTAGTTGATCAAAGGCTGACTGATTCAACAGTGGCGTACAGGGCTGTAATCCGTAGTCTGAGAGATATACTTTTTAAAGGAATAAAGAAATATACGGAGGTTGCTGACGATAGTATGGGGCACGACCCTATCATCGTAAGGGATTCCTGGATTTCTAAAACCGGAGGAATTCTTACCATGAAATTAGACTATCTCACTCAGGGTTCCACTCATTACATTAATCTGATCGACAACGGAGAAGGCAATGGCATAGTCCAGCCTTTTATTCTTGAATTACGCCACAATGCAAGGGGTGATCTTAAAAAATATCCGGCAACCGCTTATGTCAGCTTTAAGCTCGACTACCTTAAACTTACAGGGAAGAACGAGACGAAATTTTATGTCAGATACACCGATTATGAAGGACGAAGAATTGATTTGCCATATACCTTCAGGTACTGACCAGACCCGGATGCATTTGATTTGTTCCAAAACCTGTGAATCACAAGAATCACAGGTTTTTTTATTGGACATAAGGCAAATCCGCTTATTTTTGTAAAAATTAAATTCCGCCATGAAGAACCTGTTTGTTTTTTTTCTGACTATTATCCTTTTTACAGCTTGTATGAAAAGTGAAAAATCTGCACCCGTAAATCCTGTTATTACGAGGAAGACTTTAAAATTAGCCTCTAATATTATGAATCCGGAAGTGTTATGGTCGTTTGGTCGTTTGGCCGGAGCCCAGGTATCCTCTGATGGTAAAAGAATTTTGTACAGTGTTTCATATTACAGCATCCCCGAAAATAAAGGGAACTCAGAACTGTTTGTTATGAATGCCGATGGCTCGGATAAAAAGCAAATTACCCGGACTGTAACCCGTGAAGCATCAGCTAAATGGATGAAAGATGGCAAGACGGTTGCATTTTTATCTTCTGAAACGGGAAGCATGCAATTATGGACTATGAATGACGACGGAAGCAACCGCAAACAGATCAGTACACGGGAAGATGGCATAAACGACTTTAGTTTTTCACCCGATGAAACAAAATTACTATTTGTTGCCGATGTAAAATATGGTGAACGCACAGTGGATAAATATCCGGATCTGCCCAAAGCAACCGGTGTAATTGTGAATGACCTGATGTACAAACATTGGGACGAATGGGTTCAGTCAGTTCCACATCCTTTCGTTGCTGACTTTTCAGACGGGAAAATTACAAATGAAGTTGATGTGCTGAAAGGTGAACCATTCGAAAGCCCAATGAAACCTTTCGGCGGAATCGAACAGTTAGCCTGGAGTCCGGACGGGAAGACCGTAGCTTATACCTGTCGTAAAAAAACGGGTAAGGAGTATGCGCTTTCTACAAATTCAGATATTTATTTTTATAATCTGGCAACAGGCAAATCCGAAAATCAAACACCGGGAATGATGGGTTATGATCAAAATCCGGTTTTTTCGCCCGATGGTAAATGGCTGACTTGGGAGAGTATGGAGCGCGACGGTTACGAAGCGGATAAAAACCGGTTGTTTTTAATGAACCTGCAAACAGGCGATAAAACAGATCTTTCAGCAGATTTTGATCAGAATTCATCAGCATTGACCTGGGCTGCCGATAGTAAATCGATTTATTTTGTAAGCTGCCGAAATGCTTTGACACAGATTTATAGAGCGGATATTGCCGACAAAAAAATCACTCAGATAACCAAAGGTGTTCATGATTATTCGATGGTAACAATGTCAAAAGATAATCTTATTGGCGTTAAACATTCGATGAGTAAACCCGATGAAATTTATTCCATTAACCCGCTAAACGGAGCAGAAACTGAGCTTTCGTTTGAGAATAAGGACATTCTCGACCAATTGAAAATGGGGAAAGTTGAAGAGCGCTGGATCACTACTTCCGATAAAAAACAAATGCTGACCTGGATCATTTATCCACCTGATTTTGATAAGAACAAAAAGTATCCTACTTTGCTTTTCTGCGAAGGCGGACCACAATCAACTGTTAGTCAGTTCTGGTCGTATCGCTGGAATTTGCAGTTGATGGCTGCCAACGGTTATATCATCGTGGCTCCAAATCGTCGCGGACTTCCGGGTTTCGGTAAAGAGTGGCTCGAACAAATCAGTGGCGACTATGGCGGACAAAATATGCTTGATTATTTTTCGGCCATCGACGCACTGGCAAAAGAATCATACGTGAACAAAGACAAACTGGGTTGTGTTGGCGCCAGCTACGGAGGATTTTCGGTTTATTGGCTTGCAGGACATCACGAAAAACGTTTCAAAGCATTTTTGGCTCACGATGGCATGTTTAACCTGCCGCAGCAGTACCTCGAAACCGAAGAAATGTGGTTTGTAAACTGGGATTTAGGTGGTGC
>JBAXOA010000133.1:0-10824 GCA_037133495.1 Mariniphaga sp.
CTCGCGACCCCGACCTTGGCAAGGTCGTGCTCTACCAACTGAGCTATTCCCGCAAATAATGTGATCTGTAAAAAGAACGTCTTTAAAAATCTGAGCGGGAAACGAGACTCGGACTCGCGACCCCGACCTTGGCAAGGTCGTGCTCTACCAACTGAGCTATTCCCGCATATTTTATTTTCGCCTGGCTTTCAACTAAACTCTTTGATTAATAATCAAACACTATCGTTGTTTCTGCTAAGCGGATGCAAATATAAACGTTTTTTTTTAGTCTGAAAACAGAATAACAAATTATCGGGATTTCAGAACATTTTTTATGCAGTAATTCCCAATCAATTCAAGTACCTTACTAAATTACAGATCATTAATTCACCTTTAAATAAATCATTTAATAAAGATCGCAAGGAATCGGAGTTCATCGAGGCTAAAACCTTAGTATTATTTTCATTTTGATTTGTGATTCCACAGACGAACATAGATTTTAAACGCATTTGGTTTATGAATCCGTGTCAATCTGCGAGATCAACGGGATATTGGAAATGCCCGAAGATCTCGCAAATTTAAACAGAAGGCCGAACTAAATTATTTCTTCTTCTCTGCAATAGCTTCGTTCAAAGCCTGAGCCGGATATTTCAGCAGGTATTTCCCGGAACCGAGCCTGACCTGAAGATCTGTTTTATTCTGAACAGATCCGGCTTTTAACGCGACACCATCGAGCATTACCTGATCGGCTTTGGCAAAAGGCAGGGAAACAGTTGCAGTGGTATTGGCAGGAATAACTACTTCATAAACAAAATCATCATTTTCAAATTTCCATGATGACGATGCTTTTCCGTACAGCGTCGTAATTTCAGCACTGGCATTTTTTAGTCCGCCGCCAGGATGAGGAGCAAGCAGGATGTGCTTATACCCCGGATGATTTTCATCAATTTTTATTCCGGCAACGTGCTGGTAAAGCCACTCTCCTATTGCCCCGTAGGCATAATGATTAAAGCTGTTCATCCCTTTGTCCTGAAAAGATCCGTCAGGTTTTTGACCATCCCAGCGCTCCCATATTGTTGTAGCTCCTTGCAAAACAGGATATAGCCATGAAGGATATTTTTTATTATTCAATAACATAAAGGCCAGATCGTCGCGGCCGATGGCTGAAAGTGTTTTGCAGAGCAGCGGAGCTCCGACAAATCCTGTAGTCAGATGCTGGAATTTCTCTACATCTTTTGAACAATATACTGCGGCTTTGGAGGCAATTTCGGGCGATAACAGATCGAATGCCAATGCCAGGGCATAAGCGGTCTGGGTATGAGAAACCAATCGTCCGTTAGGTGTTACAAATTCCCGGTTGAATGATTCCTTAATACCTTTAGCAAGTAGTTTATAACTATCGGCATCCTCTTTTTTGCCAATAATAACAGCAATCTTACTCAGAAGTGAGGTTGAATGATAGTAATAAGCAGTAGCAATTAAGTCCTTCTCAGTAGTTGCGCCAGGGTAATCAGAGTTATTAGTGGCAAAAGCGAGCCAATCGCCAAAATGAGCATCTCCTATCCAAAGATGATCTGGTCGCGCCCTGCCGGTCATGTAGCCAACCCATGCTTTCATGCTTGGATATTGGGTTTCCAAAATACGAGTGTCGCCATAGGACAGATAGACAGTCCAAGGGACAATAATTGAAGCATCAGCCCAGGCAGTGGCACCACCACCTCCATTTAAAACATCAGGAATTACATGAGGAACTTTGCCATCGGGCAGCTGATCAGCTGTAAAATCGCCCATCCATTTAGTGTAGAACGCGGCCACATCAAAATTAAAAGCGGCTGTCATACTAAATACCTGAGCATCACCAGTCCAACCAAGTCTTTCATCTCGTTGAGGGCAATCGGTAGGCACATCAAGGAAATTTCCTTTCTGACCCCACTGGATATTGTGCTGAAGTTTATTAATTAAAGTATCGGAACAGGTAAATGATCCGGTAGGTTTCATATCAGAATGGATCACAACGCCAGTGATCTGATCCATTGAAGGAGCGGTAGTCAAACCTTCAATCTGAAGAAACCTGAAGCCGTGAAAGGTAAAATGAGGCTCAAAAATTTCTGTTCCTTCCCCTTTAAGGATGTAAACATCGGTTGCTTTAGCACTTCTCAGGTTCTCGGTATAGAAATTACCCGCTTTATCGAGTACTTCGGCAAATTTCAGCGTCACCTGATCGCCCTTCTTTCCGGACACCTTTAATCTTACCCAACCTACCATATTCTGGCCCATATCATAGAGATTTTCTCCCTTTGGGGTAACGAATTGTCTGATAGGTTTGATTTCCTGAATAGCCCTTACCGGAACTCCGGGGGGAGCCATCAGAATGTCGTTCGAATGGTTAAACATGACCACCTTATTCCATTTGCTCATATCATAACCGGCCTTATCCCATCCCGTTAGTTCAAGCCGTGCGTCGTAAAGTTCACCATTGTAAATATCAGATTCAACAACAGGGCCGTTTGCAGTGAATTTCCAGCTATTGTCGGAACAGATGGATTCAACCGTACCATCAGCGTAAGTGATCTGCAACTGAAGGAGCATCGCCAATTGGTTTCCGTAATAGGCGCCTTTTTTAGACCAGCCGATATTCCCTCGATACCAGCCATCTCCTAACATGACACCAATTGCATTCTGACCTTTCAGCATCGGGGTTACATCATAAGTCTGGTATTGTAAACGTTTGTTGTAACTGGTCCACCCCGGAGTAAAAAGATCGTCGGACACTTTAACGCCGTTGATGCTAAGCTGATATAAACCGAGTGAAGTTGTATATACCCGCGCTGATTTCACTTTTTTTGCAGTCACGAATTCCTTCCTGAAATATTGAGCCGGCAGTGATCCTTTCAGTTCTTTTTGATCCCCATCCGAAATCCAGGTTGCCTTCCAGTCAGTGGGTTTCAGTATGCCCATTTCCCACGATGCCGGTACACTCCAGTCTGTAGATTTATTTTTGTTATCCCAGACACGGACCTGCCAAACACATTGCTGCATCGAAATCAAGGCCGGACCATTATAAACGATACCGACAGATTGTGAACCATTTACTTTTCCTGATGTCCAGATTAATTTGCCCGAATTTAATTTTGAGGAAGATTCTGCAACCCTGACTTCATAAGCAGACTGCATTACCTCTTTTTCAGAAGAGGAGAGTTGCCAGCCCAGCCGCGGATGTGCCACATCAATTCCCAAAGGATTAGTTTTGTACTCACAAATAAGTTGTTTTACTTCGTTTTTAGCCATCGAAGAATTAGCGAGGCCAAATACAAATAACAGGATGGCCAGGATCCTAAAATAACAGTTGGTTTTTTTCATACTTAAATATTTATTTTAATTAGACATAATGATATTTACTTTATTTAATAACACATTTTCACCTAATTCACTTTTCTCCGTGTAAGGATGGCCGTTTATCGTCTTCAGTATCTTTGTACCTGATCCGAAGATCATTCAGCTTGAGGTGTAACTGCGCTCTGATTTCGGCATAAGCAGGATCATTGTAAACACTTTTCATTTCGTGAGGGTCTTTTTCAAGATCATACAATTCCCATTCATCCACATCGTAATAAAAGTGAATTAACTTATAGCGATCGGTTCTAACACCATAATGACGTTTAACGGCATGGACAGCAGGATACTCGTAATAGTGGTAATAGATGGCATCCCGCCATTTTACCGATTCGCCATTTAGCAATTTTCGAAAAGATTCGCCCTGCATATCCTTATGTACCTTAACTCCCGCATAATTTAGAAATGTTGGAGCGAAGTCGAGATTCTGAACCATTTGACTGATTATTGTTCCCGGCTTAATTTCTTTGGGATACCTGATTAACAGTGGCGTACGGAAGGATTCTTCATACATAAAACGTTTATCAAACCAACCGTGTTCGCCAAGATAAAATCCCTGATCGGAAGTATAAACCACAATAGTATTTTCAGATAGCCCATTCTTATCCAGATAATTAAGAACCTCCCCTACTCCATCGTCGACAGATTGAACACATTTGAGGTAGTCGCGGATATAACGCTGAAATTTCCATTTCGCCAGATCCTTCCCTTTTGGATTTAGTTTTCTAAATTCCTCATTTCTTGCATCATAGGCAGCTCTCCAGGCTTTTCTTTGCTGATCATCCATTCGTTTCATATTTGGAGCAAAATTGGTCGGCTCTCCTGTATATGGATCATTTTCGAATTTCATATCGTGCCCCCACATCATCTCCTTTACAATACCCATCTCTTGAGTATGAGCTGCAGTACCACGTCCGGAATAGTCATCGAAAAAATTATCCGGGAAAGGAAAATCGCGGTCTTCAAACAGGTTTAAATATTTCACTTCTGGCAGCCAGTTGCGATGAGGAGCTTTTTGATGATAAAGCAGACAAAAAGGTTTCGATTTATCACGTTTTTTATCTAACCAATCGAGCGCAAATTGAGTAGTCAGCGTAGTTACATAACCCGGAACCCTTTTTTTTACACCGTTTTCAATAAAATCGGGGTTATAATAATCACCTTGCCCCGGAAGCACATTCGAATAGTCGAAACCCTGAGGAATACCATCAAGATGTATTTTCCCAACCAAGGCGGTCTGATATCCGTTTTGTTGTAAAAGTTTGGGGAAATTCATTTGCGCCCAGTTAAACCCGCCGACATTATCTATTTTTCCATTCAGGTGGCTGAATTTACCGGTAAGCATTACCGCCCGACTTGGGGCGCAAATGGAGTTGGTAACAAATGCTTTGGTGAAGATCGCCCCTTCTTTAGCTATCCGATCAATATTGGGAGTCGAATTCAATCCTGTACCATAAGCACTAATCGCCTGATAAGCATGATCATCGCTCATAATAAAAAGAATATTGGGTCGTTTCTGCGCAGTTGGTTGTCCCTCACTTTCATGAATCAGACCGGCAGAACATACTCCCATCATTGCCATCATTTTAATATTCATCATCTTTTAATTTAAGCCCGGGTTATTTTCAAAATTAATTTTTCCAACTCTAATCAGGTCATTCAATTCTAAATGAACAATGGTTTAAACTTAATAAATAAAAGGAAGAGCATTCCTATTCAATTAAAGTTTTTTAAACCCAATTATAACTTTAAATTTGTCGTATACGTTATTCTTTTAAAATCAATTATAATCCTTATTTAAAACTGTAAATTATATGAATACAAATTTATTTAAATTGCTTGTAATTATGTTATTAGCAACATTTTTTGTTAGTGGAACATCGCAGCAGTCTCTTGCCAAAAACAAGAAAGACATTGCACTTCAGATGTACTCTGTTCGGGATGATCTGAAAAAAGATGTAAAAGGAACAATCGAAAAGTTAGGTAAAATCGGATACTACTCCTTAGAGGCAGCGGGATTCGACAATGGTAAATTCTATGGAATGGAACCTGAAGCTTTTAAAGCGTTGATAGAAGCCAACGGGATGAAGCTGGTTAGCTCGCACGCGGGACCAAATTACACAGGTGACCAAGCCTCATGGGATGCTGCCATGATCTGGTGGGATATGGCTATCGAAGCGCATAAAAAGGCCGGATGCTCCTACATTGTAAAACCATCGATGGGAGAATATCCATATAAAAACCTTGAATCATTGAAAAAAACCTGCGAATATTTCAATGCTATCGGAGCGAAATGTAATGCCAAAGGGATGAAATTCGGCTATCACAATCACAACCATGAGTTTACAAAGATAACTGATTCCGATGAGTTGGTGTATGACTATATGATCAAGAATACTGATCCTAAAAAAGTAACCTTCGAAATGGATGTTTATTGGGTTTACAAAGGAGGACAGCAAGCTGTGGACTACATCAACAAATATCCAAAAAGATTTGAGCTTTTACATATCAAAGATGAAAAAGAAATCGGAGCAAGCGGTCTGATCGATTTCAAACCAATCTATGATGCAAGAGCAAAAGCAGGCACAAAATATTCTATCGTAGAAGTTGAAAGGTATGATTTTGAACCACTTGTAAGTGCTCAGAAAAGCTACGACTTCCTCAACAATGCTTCTTTTGTAAAATAAATCACTTTTCAAAAGTCTGAATTAACAGAGGCCATCTTACCAGGATGGCCTCTGTTTAATACTTGATGAAGGGTCTGCATTAAAATATTTATGAATATCATTCTTTTTTTGAAGGATATTTTGCGATTAAATTTTATTTTTACCATCGAAATAGTTGAGATATGCCGGATAAAATAAATCTTACTGGACGATGGCGATTTGAGGAGGATTTCGGATTTGGTAAAGACAGCGGTTACGCTGAAATTAACCAAAAAGGAAAACAGCTTATGGGTGTTCTGCACTTTTCGGAACAAATTGACGGTGAAGAGACATTTATTGTAAAACAAGAAGTTGCGGGTAGAATAAATGGCAATAAAGTGAATCTGAAATCACACTCCTGCGAAATATTATTCAGCGATGAGTCTATTATATATGAGCTGGACACCTGGACGGGTGAACTGTTGCCTGACGGGAAGATTGTAGGAAACAGCCGTGATGCTGAAGGAACAGGTGGCTCTTTTACGATGGAACGGTTAAGTCACAAAACTTCTGACTTAACCAAAGGTCACCGGTTTGGGATGAATTAACTTGTTTTCTTACTCGCTTAACTCAAGCCATCTCCCCTCTTTATCATCCAGCAATATTCTGATTTCACCATGCCGCTGTGACCTTATAACCAGCTCTTCCGAGGGGCAATCGCCTGAATTCATTGCTGTTTCGATCTCCCTTTTTTCTGCTTCGAGCGAGGATATGTCCTTTTCCAATTGTTCCAGTTCACGTTTTTCATTAAAGCTTATTTTGCGGGAACCCTCTTTTACAGGCTTAATCTTCGGTGCCTTTTCACGCTTTTCTGGAGTGCGGTGTTCTCGCTCCGTTTCTTCCACCCAATCGCGGTAATCGGAATAATTTCCCGGAAAATCTTTTATCTGCCCTTCGCCTTCGAACACAAATAAATGATCGACAATTTTATCCATAAAAAACCGGTCGTGAGAGACCACGATAGCACAACCCTGGAAATTCCGCAAATAATCTTCAAGAACATTTAATGTCATGATATCCAAATCATTCGTTGGTTCGTCAAGAATCAGGAAATTTGGATTGCGCATCAGAATGGTACAAAGATAGAGTCTGCGTTTTTCACCGCCACTTAATTTCTCAACAAAATTATATTGGGTTTCGGGCGGGAAAAGGAAATAATTCAAAAATTGTGAAGCAGTCATCCGATTACCATTGCCCATATCAACTACTTCAGCGATCTCTTTTATAACATCAATTACCCGATCGCCGGGATTGAAACTAATTCCGTCTTGCCGGTAATATCCAAAACTAATTGTTTCGCCCACTTCAATCCTTCCACTGTCGGGTTGCATTGCACCTGTCAGCATATTTAAAACAGTCGTTTTGCCGCTGCCATTTTTCCCTATTATTCCGATTTTTTCGAGCCGTGCAAAATTGTAACTGAATTGGTCCAGAATGACAAGGTCGCCAAAAGCTTTAGAAAGGTTCTTAACATTGAGTATTTTACTTCCGAGGCGCTTCCCTTGAACGGTAAGCTCTACCTCGTCCTCAACACGACGCTGAGAAGCTTTTTCCTGCAATTTATAGGCCGCCTCGGTTCGGTACTTAGATTTATGTGTCCGGGCTTTGGGCATCCGCCTCAACCAATCCAGTTCAGTTCGAAATAAATTTTTTGCCCGGTCAATTTCAGCATTCATTGTCAGAATACGCTCCTCCCTTTTTTCAACATAATAAGAGTAGTTACCTTTGTATTTGTAAATCGTATTATCTTCCAGTTCAACAATTTCATTGCATACACGATCAAGAAAGTACCGGTCGTGCGTTACCATAAACAAGGTACATTTCGCATTTTCGAGGTATTTCTCAAGCCATTCAATCATCTCCAGATCCAGGTGGTTGGTGGGTTCATCAAGAATAAGAAAATCAGGTTCGTCGATGAGAATATGGGCCAGTGCCACTCTTTTCTTCTGCCCGCCTGAAAGAAATTTTATTTGCTGATTAACATTCGTAATCTTTAACCTGGTCAGAATTTGTTTGATTCGTAACTCGAAATCCCAGGCATTCAGAACATTCATCCGCTCAATAGCGCTATCCAAAAGTCGCGGATCGTGATTCTCAAGCGCCTTTTCATAGTTTTTTACAGCTTGAATTAATTCTCCCGAAGAGTTAAAGGCAGCTTCTAAAACTGTGTCCTCTGGATTTAAATCTGGATTTTGACGTAAATATCCAATCGAAATATTTGCCGATAAGGTTGATTTCCCCGAATCAGGAGACTCTAAACCGGCTATTATATCCATTAATGTTGATTTCCCGGCGCCGTTTTTAGCGATCATCGCTACTTTCTGGCCTTCGGAGACAGAGAGACTAATCCCATCAAAAAGAGCCAGTTCTCCCCAATATTTTGAAATATTTTCTACTTGCAGGTATGTGATCATAAACAATAAAAATTACGTCCGCAAAATTAGCACGAAAATCAACAAAAAAGGACAACCAAATTATCTGAATTTATCGTAACTTAATATGTATTTCATCTATCCAATGAGCCATTTCAGCGATAAGCTGCAGAGTGCACCATTCATCAGGCTTCTTGTCCCATTTATTGCAGGAATTCTTTTAGGCGATCGCTTTCCGCCTGAACTCGAATGGCTGTTTCTGGCCGTATCACTTGGCTTTTCATTCCTCCTTATCTTCTTCATTACAATTACATTTAAGAGAAGATCCCTGTTTGGAATTCTGCTCGTTCCCGCTTTGTTCTTTATGGGTCTTTTTATTGTTGCTGATCAAAAATACCTCCCAAAACCATTGCCTAAAGGTGACTATTTTGCTGTAATTGATGAGTATCCCGTCGAAAAAGAAAAATCTTTTCGCGCTGTAATTCGTCTGATCGAACCAAAGCTCAAAGTACTTGCCTATTTCGATAAAACCGATTTCAACAACGAGATTGACCCGGGAACAGTAGTCTGGTTTCGGGGTCAACCGGAATTGCTTCAAAAGACAGGCAATCCATTTGAATTTGATTATCAGGCTTATGCGATCCGAAATAAAATCGGCCATCGCATCTACCTAAAGAGCAGTGATTTCCATTTTCTGATTGCCACTAAAATCCCGGATCTTGCAGAATTCTCTTTGATCATCCGTGACCGTTTACTTAAAATAATTGAGAAAAGCGGCCTTACAGGTGAAGTATTTCATTTGGTATCTGCGGTGTCCTTGGGGGCTCGTGAAGAGCTTGAACCAGAAACAACGCAAAGTTTTTCCAAAACCGGTGTAATCCATGTTCTGGCCGTTTCGGGGATGAATGTTGGGATTATCTATGTTGTGCTCGATGTGTTATTGAAATTTCTGAAACGAAAAAAAAGCGGAATTATTCTGCATCTGGTTATTATTCTCCTTGCAGTTTGGGGTTATGCGCTCATTACAGGATTGTCGGCCTCGGTACTCAGGGCGGCTGCGATGTTCTCATTTATTGTGATTGGGAAAAGCCTCAGCCGTAATCCAAATATCTACAATACTTTAGCCGCTTCGGCCTTTGTTTTACTTTGTTTTAATCCGTCCTTGGTTTACGATGTTGGTTTTCAACTCTCTTATGCGGCGGTTTTTTCAATCGTATTTTTTCATCCCTTCATTTATAGCCTTTGCTATTTCAAATACTGGATTCCTGACCAGATATGGGCTTTGCTCACGGTTTCTTTTTCTGCTCAGATCGGAACATTGCCTTTCCTTCTTCATTATTTTCACCAGTTTCCGATTTGGTTTTTGCTCGCCAACCTGATGGTTATTCCACTTGTGACACTGATTCTATACCTGTCGTTTATCGTTTTTGCTGTTGCTCCCGTAATCCCTTTTCTCGGAAGGTTGATGGCACATGTTTTGGATTGGGCCGGACAGGGTATGCTCTTCTCTGTCCGTTTTGTAGAGCGGCTCCCTTACTCGATTATAGACGGACTATATCCATCAGACCTTACCTTGATTACAGCTGTTCTCTTCGCAATTATGATTTCATTATTTATACTGTACAAAAGTCGGGAAGCCTTGACAGGTGCATTATTATCAATAATTATACTATTGATGTTCAGCAATATATCACTTTGGCAAAAGCTGTCGCGCAATGAAATTGTGTTGTTCAACCTTCCGGGGAAAACACTAATTGCACTTACAGCCGGATGTGAAACAATCTGGCTTACATCCGAAAACCGCAGCAGCATTGAAAAATTAAAATATTACATAAAGCCATACGAAGGATTCCGTGGCATAAATAAATCGTCCATAATCTGTTTGTCAGATCCGGTAATTCAAACTTCCAAGACGGTGGCACATCACAATAATTTTCTGAATTTCAAAGGTTTTACTTTATGCATTCTGAATGATCGAAAGATGAAAGAAAATAGCTGGGAACACTTTCCACAATCAGATTTGTTCGTTTTGGGTAAGGAATCAATAACAATGCCTTCAGTACTGCGTAAATACTTCCCTGCTGCAATAATTGTAGAAAACAGACCTTCGCCTGAAAACAGCACGTTACCTGAAAATCGCATTATCGCTCTAAGCATAGAGAAATTAATGAACATAACAAAAGGGGCAGTACAAATTAACTTCAGACCAACAAAGGAAGGTTTGAACAAAGTCTTTAATCTTGGATATTTTAATCAAAAGCAGAAAAATCAATCCAATTAAATTGGAGGAATAATAATTCAGTGATTACCAGAGATCATTTTCAAATGAAGATGAAAGTCAAAAATGCGACAATAAATCTTTACTATTACTTACA
>JBAXOA010000134.1:0-10773 GCA_037133495.1 Mariniphaga sp.
GGTTCACTGTCAATTAACACTCCATCCATGTCAAAAATTACTGCTTTCAAATTTCCCATTAATTGATAATAGACGAATGAATTTAATTATCCATTTTTATATTGCTCAAATTAACGCATTAGTTCCGAATTTTTCCATTAAATTTTAACTTTGCCTTAAATAGTTAGCGAAAATATCAGTCGTGCTCAATAACAGTATATTTGCGTGAAAACCCTCCTAATTAGATATGGATTATTTGCCTTATTGGCTGTATTAGTTCCCAATCTGTTAACTTTTGCCGGAATCCCAACCTCTATTGGGATGATTCCGGTTGAACTTCGGGTCATTTCTGTAAAAGTTAAACACGCAACCAAAGATACTTTACCTGCCGAAATCCCGGTTAATGACTTTTATCTTAAGAACCGTTATTCCAGCATTAAGCCGGCAAACAACGCAAAGGATACTATTCGTAAATCAGTTGATAAAAACGTTGATCTCTTAAAGAAAAATTCATTATCAACATTGAAAAGCAATGGTGAAAACAATTTTATTACCAGAAATTTATTTTCGCTGATCATAAAAGAAAATCAGACATTCAAAGCGCAGATGGGGGTGAACAGTTCACTATATTTTACACCATTTTCGGGTCATAAGATCAGAAGTATTCGCATTCAGCAGCTTGATGTCTTTGGACCAACTTTGCAAGACACCTTAAAAGAGGCTTCCGGCTGGATAGAAAAAAGCGGGAATACGATTCATATGAAAACCACAGAGCATAAATTACTCGGGCAATTACTATTCAGTCCGGGCGAGAAGGTAAGTCCTTTATTAATGGCTGAAAATGAGAAAATCATACGTGATCTTCCTTATATTCAAGATGTTGCGATCATTCTTACCCATAATCCGGAATATATAAATGAGGTGGATGTTTTGGTGATTGTTAAAGAGCGGTTTGAATATGGAATAAACGGCAACTTTGGTTCCAATTCTTCAGAACTGGAGATAATTGATCAGAATATGTTTGGAATTGGCCACCAGTTATCAGCAAAAATGGCATTTGACCGATCTAATAAACCCTACTGGGGTGGAAAGTTTAATTATGAAATTACTGATTTGGGCGGAAAGTTCATCAGGACTGGTTTAGGATATATTGACACCTATAATAAAAGGGGGTGGAACACATATCTTGAAAAGCGGTTTATCGCATCAAAAGAAGATTGGGCAGGCGGAGTATCACTTGAAAGAGTTTTTTCTGATCGCTTTTTAACACCTTATGCTTATACGAAATCGGATACTGCGGCATCCTATTTAAACTCTGATATCTGGTATGGTAAACAAATAAAAAGTCTGGCAGGCTATTCATCTGCAGGAAATATAATGATAGCTGGCAGATATTTTCATCAGAATTATTTCAACAATATTGCTGGTTCCGGAGAAAACAGCTTTTTCAGAAATCATGATTTTATAATTGGTTCTATTGGGTTGAGCAAACGTTCATTATTTAAGAACAACCAGATTTACGGTTATGGGATTACCGAAGATATCCCTTACGGACGCTATGCTGAAATAGCAATCGGACTTGACGTAGAGAAAAACCTGACCCGACCTTATTTTCACTTTAGCTATTCAAAAGCCACTATTCTTAAGGATGGCGCTTACTTTAAGTGGCAGGCAGGAATAGGAGGATTCCTGAATAATTCGCAAATAGAGCATGGCGCAATTCTTCTAAGAACCAATTACTTTTCCAAATATGTTTACCTTAATCATCACCCTTATCGGTTTTTTGCTAATCTGGAATTACTGAGTGGTATCAATCGCTATCAGGAGGAATATCTTGTAATAAACCGCAAATTCGGGCTTCGTGATTATTTCTCACTTGACACAAAGGGGACCAATCGTCTAAAGCTCAATATTGAATCCGTTCGGTTTTGGGGATGGAATTACTCCGGTTTCAGAATCGCGCATTATTTCTATGCCGATGCCGCATTTCTTTCTAATGACATAAAAAAAATACTCCACGATAATTTTTACACCGGAGTCGGAGTAGGTATCCGGGTTCATAACGAGTCGCTGGTATTCAACGTACTCGAGATCAGGTTAAGCTGGTTACCGTTTGCACCTAAGAACCAGGCATTTATTTTCAACGCCTTTGGACAACCGAAAGCGAAATTTGATGATTTTTTAGGCGAGAAACCACAGGAAATCCTCTACCAGTGAGGCTGGCAAATCAAGCCAAAAATTACACAGCCCGTTTTTTAATAATTACGGCATCCTTGTGGGACCCTTTGAATAATTCGTAGCATCTGTAACTGCATGCCAATGCTCCATTAAAGAGATCAATTTTCTTTGCCGGTTTTAAACCAACACTCTTCAGACCATCCGAAGAACTTGAGATAATCCAGGCTTCAAAGCCTGAATATTTGTTTTTCAAAGTATTGCCAACCGAGGAATATAAATCAGCAATTGACTGAGGTTTCATTCTTTCCCCATAAGGAGGATTTGTAATAATTACGCCATTGGAGAAAGGCGGTTCCAAGTTCAGAAAATCGTGAACCTCAAGGTCTATAACTTTAGAAAGACTGGCGTTATTAATATTAGCCCTTGCTATCGCGATGTCTTTAACCGAAATGTCTGAACCAATTATTTTCCCGTTGTATTTCTTTTCGTAATCACCATTACAAATTTCAGCAAATAACTTTTCATTAAAATCAGGCCACTGTTCAAAGCCAAATGACTTGCGATACATTCCAGGAGGGATTCCTTTTGCTATCATAGCTGCTTCGATTACCAAAGTACCCGATCCACACATTGGATCAAGAAAGTTTTTAGTTCCATCCCAACCGGTCAAAAGAATCATTCCGGCTGCAAGTACTTCATTTATAGGTGCATCTCCCTGACCAATCCGATAACCTCGTTTATGAAGCGATTCTCCCGAACTATCGAGCGAGAGGATGCAATGATTGCCCATGAGATAAACATTAATCCGGATATCGGGATCCTCGGCATTTACCGAAGGGCGCTTTCCTGTTGCTTCGCGAAAGTGATCGGCAATGGCATCTTTCACTTTTAGCGATGCGTACATTGAGTTAACAAACATTTCAGACTGAACAGTGCTGTCTATCGCAAAAGATTTTCCAAGTGCCAGATAGTTGGTCCAGGGGATTTTTTTCGCCAGATCATAAAGTTCATCCCGTTTTGTAACCTCAAATTCAGCAATTGGCTTAAGTATTTTCAGGGCGGTACGAAGGTGGAAATTCGCTTTATACATCAATTCCTGATTCCCGGTAAAAGATACGGCTCGTCTTTCAACAGTAACCATTTCGGCACCTAATGACCTGATTTCTTCAGCAAGAACGTTTTCGAGTCCGGCGAAAGTTTTAGCAACTATTTTAAACTTATTCACAGCTATTCCTTAATTTTTTATAATGAATTAAATGCCACCTCCATTGGAGAAGTCAGTGTTTCGGGTCTTTGTCTGGACTACTCTGGAGAAAGCGGGAAGATCGTTTGTGACCCACACATTTCCTCCAATCACAGAATCATGGCCAATTACAATTCGGCCAAGAATTGTTGCATTGGAATAAATAATCACATTATCTTCAACAACAGGATGCCTGGGAATACCTTTGACGGGATTTCCATGCTCATCGAGCGGAAAGCTTTTAGCTCCTAGTGTAACTCCCTGAAAGAGTTTTACGTTACTCCCGATAATACTGGTTGATCCAATTACAACACCTGTTCCATGATCAATCGTAAAGTATTCGCCTATTATTGCTTCCGGACTAATATCAATCCCGGTTTCTGAATGGGCCATCTCAGTGATTATTCGGGGAATAAGCGGAACTCCCAATACAAACAAACTGTGAGCCATCCGATAACTGGAGATCGCCCGGATAGCCGGATAGCAAAAAATAACCTCTCCAACACTATTGGCTGCCGGATCACCGTAATAGGCCGCATTAACATCAGAAATAAGAATTCTCCGCAACTCAGCAAGTCCGTTTACAAATTCAGTAGCAATATTTTCCGCTTGTGTCCTTTTACCGGTCAGATCCCGCTCAAATTCAGTTTCCGACACAAAGCATAATCCTGAAAATATCTGATCTGCAATGAGTTCATAAACCTCATCAACCAGCACACCCATGTAATAGTGAAGTGTTTCAGATCGTAGATTAATCTCTCCAAAGTATCCCGGAAAAATAATTTGCCGGACTTTCTCAACAATTACCCTTAATTTCTCTGTTGAAGGCATCGACTCTCCTGTCCGGTGTCTGTGACATAGAATGTCGAATGAGCTGGCATCAACTAAAGAGCGGACGGCTGAATTCGTCCACGATCCCGCCTGTTGTTCGGTATTATCGTTCATTCTCAAAAGCAAATAATGGTGTACTCAAATAGCGTTCGCCTGTATCGCAAATAATAGTGACAATCATTTTCCCTTTATTTTCAGGTCGTTTGGCTATTTCAAGTGCAGCATAGACATTGGCTCCTGCAGAGATGCCACAGAATATTCCCTCATGCGTTGCTAATTTCCTTGCGGTTTCAAATGCATCAGCTGCCGAGACTTTAAATATCTCGTCGTAGGATGCGGTATTCAGCACCTGCGGGATAAAACCAGGGCCAATTCCTTGAATTTTATGGGGTCCCGGCGCTCCTCCGGACAAAACCGCCGAATCTTCAGGCTCCACCACAACAGAATAAAAGGATGACTTTTTGGATTTAATCACTTCAGAAACACCGGTAATGGTCCCACCTGTTCCGGATCCAGCAACAAAAATATCAACTAATCCGTCTGTATCTTCCCAAATCTCAATAGCAGTTGTTTTACGATGCATTTCCGCATTCGCGGGATTATTAAACTGCATAGGGATAAAACTGCCGGAAATTGTACGCTGAAGCTCTTCTGCCTTGGCAATTGCACCCTTCATTCCGTCTTTCCCAGGGGTTAATATCACCTCTCCGCCGTATGCCTGTACGATCATTCGCCGTTCGACACTTACAGAATCAGGCATTACAATTTTAAGTTTATACCCCTTTGCTGCACACACAAAGGCAAGGCCGACACCTGTATTACCACTTGTCGGTTCAATAATTACAGTGTCCTTGTTAATTGAGCCGCTCTTTTCGGCGGCGTCAATCATTGCAAAGCCCAATCTGTCCTTAACTGAACCGCCGGGATTCTGAGACTCCAACTTCACAACGACTTCACAATCAACACCTTCTGATAAATGATTTAACCGAACCATTGGTGTACGCCCAACGAGATCGACAATACTATTTGCAATTTTCATAATATAATAATGTCTTAAAATTATTGAAATTAAAACTAATAACTAAAATATCTAACAATCTAATAAGATGATAAGTTCAATCCATGTTTTGCAAGCGCATTTATCGCGTGCACTGTTCTTTCATTTCCAATGCCGTCAATTAATTCATATTTAAAGCCGAATGAGCGAATCTCATCACAATACAACTTCAGTAGATGTTCCCTTTTATCTCCGCCATTTTCCCTGACCGGATCGGCGATCCAAGGCAGATCGGTATTACACACTAAGAAAAGATCGATTCTGGAGGAGTGGATATGTTCCACAACCCATTCCGGACACTTTTCATAAACCAAATCAAACCATATCTTTGTAATAATCAACCATGTATCGAATATCAACAATCCCCTGTTAATCGTTAATGCCACTTTCGTCTCCTGAGCAATCTGATACCTTGCTATTTGAACAACGTCCTCATATTCATAGGCACGCCCTAGGTTCTCGATATAGGACCGCGCATATTCAGGTATCCAGGCAACGTTCAATTGCAGCGACAATGCCTTGGCCAATTCCGTCTTACCGGTTGACTCAGGTCCGGTGATTACTATCTTCTTGATTTTATTTTCGCTCACCATATTAATTTTCGAGGTTCTTTTTGCCATTCGTAGTATCCTATTCCCGCCATTATTGTATAAACTACAAAGAGAAAAACTGTTGAATAAAGACCTCTGTGCAAATAGATGGCAGCAGATATAATATCAATGAAAATCCAAATTATCCATTGCTCTAACTTTTTACGTGCAAGCATCCAAGTGGCTACAACACTGAGTGAGGTGGTAAAAGCATCGCCAAACGGAACAGGTGAATCGGTATAACGACCTAAAATATAATACATCAATAAAGTAATGAGCGAATTTAAAACAAAAAGTTTAACCCAAAGATTTAATGCAGTACGACTTACTTGCAGCTTCTCTTCCCCTGATCCAGGCTCTCCGCTATGTTTCCAGCTCCACCACCCATAAACGCTGATGACTAAATAGTAACTCTGGAGCACCATCCCGGCATAAATTCTAGCGTCGAAGAATACCCAGCAATATAACAGTGATGTAATTATTCCTGCAGGCCATGTATATAAACTTTGACGAATAGAGAATATAACGTAAATTAATCCAAAAATGGTTCCGCCAAGTTCAATTTTATGTGAAGAAGTCCAATCCAGCAAGAGAATTATACTCATTACATCAAGTGAATAATTCGATCAAAAAAATCATTATTTATTCAAATACCGATTAAATTCTTTTTGATCGGAAAGAATTTCAATTGCTTTTTCAATTTCCTTATCGTCTTCAATCATAATTCGATAATAAGCTCCAACAGTATAAATATCTCTGGCAACAACTGCTTTAATCTGTCTTTCAATGATCATTCCAGAAACTTTAAGACTCTCGTCGTCTCTTTTAATCCCTTCCTTTTCGCCGGCCTTCATCAGTTCCTCCATCGCAGCATTTGCAAGATGGAAATTAGTTTTAAAATCATCAATTGTTTTATATTTAGCTTTAAGCTCAATCCTGTTTTTATCAATAAACCCTACTGCAAATGGGAACAATACATTTTTGCGAACCAGATTATTAAAATAACGATAATACATCGAAGTATCCATTGGAATAAATATATCGGGCATAATGCCACCTCCACCGTAAACGGTCCGATTGGTAACCAGCGTTTTCATTTTAAGCGAATCGGGAAAAGATATGCTGTCTTTACTGAACATTTCACCTTTCTCAAACCGTTTAAGATATTCATTCCGGTAATTTTTAATATCATCTTTGTATGGTTTCTGAATATTTCGACCTGCAGGAGTAAAATAATGAGCCGTAGTAAGGCGAACCATCGAACCATCGTTAAGCTGGAAAGGTTGTTGAACCAGCCCTTTACCGAATGAACGGCGTCCGATCAGCACGCCTCTGTCCCAGTCCTGGATCGCTCCTGAAACAATTTCAGAAGCCGAAGCCGATCCTTCATCAATTAAAACGATCAGATTCCCTTGAATAAAATCTCCCCGAACGGTTGAATAATAATCTCTGCGCGGACTATGCACCCCTTCGGTATAAACAATCAGCTTTTTCTCATCAAGAAACTGATTAGCCAGATCATATGCTGCACCTAAAAATCCTCCTCCGTTCCCTCGTAAATCCAGGACGAGATTTTTAACTTTAGCCGTGGCATTAAGTGATTTCATCGCATCTTTATACTCTTCAATCGTTGTTGCGGCAAATTTATTCAGCTTAATATATGCAGTTTCTTTATTCAGCATAAATGAAGCATCGACACTGTAAATAGGAATTTTATCGCGGATAATCGTAAATTCAAGCGGTGCCTTCTCCCCTTTTCGAAGAATTACAAGGTTCACTTTAGTCCCTTTATCACCTCTTAACAATTTAAAAACGTCGGGATTTTTAAGTCTGATTCCAACAATATTCTTTTCATTCACTTTAACTATCCGATCGCCTGGTCTGAGGCCTACCAACTCAGATGGACCTCCCGGGATAGTCGTCATTACCATTAACGTATCCTGAAAAATATTGAAAGATATCCCGATACCCTCAAAATTTCCTTCCAAAGGCTGATTCATCTCTGCCACTTCATTTTTTGAAATATAGATTGAATGGGGGTCAAGTGTTGAAAGCACTTCAGAAATCGCATGCTCTGTCAGCTTGCTAATATTTGTAGTATCAACATAAAAACTCTCAATCAGATTTAGTATTCTTCCGAATTTAATGGCTTGCGACTGTACATCCTGAGCTTTAAGAACGGATAAACTTCCTGTAAATAAAATAAAAATCAGGAATATCTTCTTTTTAAGGGTATCAAAATAATTCATAGTGAAGAAATTGTATTCATTGCTCAAAAATAAAAAGAATAATCGCAATTAAGGTCATAAATAATTTTTACCATAAAAAAAGATGAGCATTTAATCTGCTCATCTTTTTTACTCTATACTGAATATTGTATAAGAAATGATTATGCTACCCTTAACTCAAAACGAGATTAACCCTGCTTTTATACTCATTAAATTCGTGGAGTAAGGTAGAGAACAACTCCTTGACAGTAATAATTTTATCTGTTCGCCAAACATTGCTGCCTGCAAATGCATATCCATGTTTGAAATTCCCTTTCAGCGCAGCAGAGAGGGATGCAATTATGCAGTAAGGAGCGGTGCTGATATCGCAGGTTTTGATACAATTTACGGGGCAGATTTTAGGCTGCTTTGTTCCGGCTTCTACTTCATCCAGAAATTCGCTTGAAATAGCCCGTCCAGGCATTCCAACTGGACTTTTAATGATACGCACATCATTGATATCGGCATTTATATAAGCTTGTTTGAATTTATCCGAAGCATCGCATTCAACGGTTGTTACAAAACGGGTACCCATCTGAACTCCGGCGGCCCCCATCTCTAAAAATTTATCAATATCTTCGCCGGTATAGATTCCTCCTGCTGCAATAACAGGAATAACGCATCCGTGCTTTTCGCCGATCTCATTTGCAACAGCGATAACTTGAGGGATAAGCCGTTCAAGAGTGTATTCCTGATCTTCGAGTTGCTCTATTTTAAATCCCAGATGACCACCGGCCTTTGGTCCTTCTACTACTATAGCATCAGGTAAATAGTCATAATTAGCTTTCCACTTATTACAAATCAGGGCAGCACCTCTGGCTGATGATACAATAGGAACCAACCGCGTTTTTGAATCAGGCGTAAGGTACTTTGGTAAGTCAAGTGGCAGACCTGCACCGGAGAAAATGATATCGACACCTTCTTTAATCGAGGTTTTTACCAGATCCACATAATTGGATAATGCGACCATAATATTAACTCCGATAATACCTTTGGAATTCGCCCGGGTTTTTCGAATTTCCTCAGTTAAACCAAAAATACAATTTTCAAGATAATCACTGGAGTGTTTCTTGTATAAAAAACCAATTCCTGCCGGTGAAATAACTCCTACCCCCCCTTCATTAGCGACTGCTGAAGCCAGACCTGATAAAGATATTCCGACACCCATACCACCTTGAATAATGGGCAGGTCAATTTTCAAACCGCCAATGTTAAGATTTTTCATTTTCATACCAAGATTAAATTAATACCAGAAAGAGTAAACCAATTGATACTCTAAAAGTTTTGAAATATGTTACAATGATAATAACTTAAATTATTCAACAATAAAATATGGGTTATTCTGCGCAAATAGGGTACAAATGCTGAATTTTGGGACGAAATACACTACTGATTGGGACGAATGACGTATTCTAATTTACAATTTCGAATCGACAGGGAGGGTATTATCCCTTTGAAGTTAAATTCCGAAGGGTAGATATACTATTTCTGGAGACGGGAATCTTAAATCCAGGATTACTTAATTCAACGAAATAACCTTTGGAGTTTCCACTTAGTGCCTGAATTTTTGAAATATTAACCATCCAGCAGCGGTGGCATTTTATAAATTCCGGTTTCTCTTTCATGTATTGCTCTATAAAAGCGAATGACTGCCTGAACAGCTTCTTTCTGACTATCTGATTATCGAGCCAGTAAATCTCAATGTAGTTTCCTGAAGAGTGAAAAACAAGTATATCTTCCAATTTGGCAGAGAATAAATCCTTCCCGTTCTCGCCAATTATATGCACATCATAATCAGCGATAATATCAGGCTTCTCGTCTTTGAACCAGTGTTTGCGGCTATTGTCAATAACGCTCACCATTTTGTCTTTCAGAGAATGATTATAATTAATGAGGTTTAAGAGAACAAGAGGAAGTAACGCAAGAGCTCCGGTTCTGAAAAGCGGCAAATCTGTAAACTGAATTTGTCTCATGAACCAGGCCATAAAAGTGAATATCACAAACAAATTACTAAAGAGCCAAATATTCCAAACCATTTCCTTGCGGATTGTCCAGTTGGAGGTATCAAAAACTCTTGGCATAATTCCAGGCAAAATCAGGGTATTCGCAAAAAGACTACCCGCACTCATTATTCCTGCTCCCAAAACAAAATAACCGTCGTGTTCCGACTTAAGAAAATTGATTCCAAATGGCTGAAAATAAAGCACAAATAAAACAAATCCCATCCCGACCAAGCCGATAGTTTTAACATTGTGTTTAAAATTATTATTAAACGGATAAGGCTGATTGAGATTCTCGAACATATTCCTATTTTTTCAACGCAAAAGTAACAAAAATCATTCTCGTGGCAGAAAATTTTTTAAGATCCAATTTTCTTTGACAATTGGGAACCACCTAAGTTAATGTTATCATATAAAAAGGTTGACAATGTGATATAAAACGCGAAAGCTTCAGAATTTCTTCTGAAGCTTTCGCGGTCTGGACGGGACTCGAACCCGCGACCCCATGCGTGACAGGCATGTATTCTAACCAACTGAACTACCAAACCAAATATGACTTCTAAACGATTATTGGCGGTCTGGACGGGACTCGAACCCGCGACCCCATGCGTGACAGGCATGTATTCTA